>CAYZDX010000001.1:0-2495 GCA_964477565.1 Candidatus Woesearchaeota archaeon
AAGTGGAAAAATGAAATAAGAGCAACGAATAATGCAAGTGCCGCTATAATGAGAATAATGGTCTTATTACTAATTAATTGTGGCATTTTAACTTCCACTGCCTCCAAATCTAAATAAATTCCTTATTTGTTCTATCATTCCAGAGCCTTTTCCAGATAAAATAATATATCCTATAATGAGTATAACTATAACTACAAATGCAATTATCCACCAAATTAAAACATCTATCTCAACATCTCCCCCTTTCTTCATAATTCTTTTAAACATCTTATAAATTTAAATTTAACTAAAACCACTGAGCCCTCCTAATGCTATGCTTGCCAATAATGTTAAAGAAAGTATAGCAAGGAAACTAACAGTTATATAAAGTAATATGCCTCTTTTCAAATTTTTTCCTGTCTCATATACAACCCTTAGTTTATCTTCTCCAGCATCTACTGTAATTAATGTAGAAGTTAAGATAAAAATAATTTCAATAATATAAATTCCTATTGCAATCTGAAGGAAAAAAGGAGGTATCATAGCAGTTAAATCAAAAAGTTCAAGAATATTAGAAATATTTCCTACTCCCCCTAAATCAAAATTTCCCTGCATTTCGAACATAACCTGCAGTTTATTAAGGATTATTGTAATCATGCTAGCCAAACCTACTACAATTCCTGATAATAATGGAGCAAGAAAAGTCATATTCCCCTTCATATCACTTACCACTTCAGCTAATAAATCACGAACCCTTTCATTTATTTTATGAATGTTCTTAATATACTGTGAAATTGACATTAAAGAGCGGGCAGCAACCTGTAAGCCTTTTTTAACAGATTCAATTAAAATTTTCATGCTTGTGGAAATTAAGGCAGAGGGATAATAAATAATGGCTCCTCTTTTTTTATTGAATATTGCTTGTTCTAAAGACATTCCTAATTGTTGTATATTTGTATTAACTGTTTTGAAAAATCCTTCAGTAATCTGCCCCCTTGTTGACTCAGCCACCCTTGAAAAAGCTATTTCTGCTGGCATTCCATCCCCCAATCTATTACCTAATTGAAATAAACTGTTTGTAAATTCCTCTTCTAGTTGTTTTGTTTTTTGTCTTGCCTTTATTAAATCTTTGGTTTTTTCTTGATAAGCAAGAGAAAAAAATAAAGCCACTGATAAGGGGATAAATAAACTTAAGAAGATGGCAAATAAACCAAAAGGCCCGACAAAACCTCCTGCAACTTCTTTAAAATCAAAAAGTTTTCCTGGTAAAAATTTTATTCCAAGTTCATTAAAAGTATAATCTTTTTTTAAACCTATTAAGGAGGGCAAGGATGTATATTGAAATATGAAGGGAATAAAGCCAAGTATTAAAAAAGGCAATAATATTAAAAGGGCTTTGAGATATGGTTTTTTACTTTTAAATTTATTATAATCTGGATTCATCTCCAACAATTCAGTTTCTCCATAACCTCCTGGCCTTTTTAATAATATTTCAGAAGTTAGATAGAATACAAAAAAAGGAATCAGGATATTAAAAAGTAAAAGGACATGATACCATTTCAATAATCCTCCAAGAAGTGTTGAGGCAAGAGGAAGTAATGCTACTCCTAAGGTTGGAAGGACAATTCCTAGCATATAGAGGTTTGTCAAAGGGCTTCTTATCTCTCTGCTATACTTCAACATTCTTTCATAAACTCCGTCGAGAATAACTTGTAAGGCTTTTTCTAGAACTTCTATTCTCCTTGACTCAGAAGGTTCGTAAAGACTTGTCTCTATTAAATGGAAACTTTCTATAAATTCGAGATTTGTTTCTCTCCAATTTTCAAGATAATTTTCAAGACTTTCTTTTATACTGGAAAATTTCCCAGTTTCAACATCCCAAAAAACTTTTTTTAAATCTAAGGAAAGGGGAGGGGGGAGGTGTTGAGAGGCAAAAGATATTGCCCTTTCAAGATTTGAAGTGTGTTTCATATAAGCCACTATGTACAAGATACAAGGAACCATTTGAGAAGAAGCTTTTAAACGCCATTTTGTAGCTATTCTTGAAGGAATTGTATAAGTATAATAAAATAGAAAAAGAGAAGAGATTAGAGTTAAGATTAAAAAAAGAAAAGGAAATGTTCCATTCAAAATATAAATTAGTAAGGAAAATAAAACGCCAAGAAAAAATACAAGAAAGAGAACAACTATGGAGAGGGTTATTGTTTGGCTTGGTGTTACATTTAAGTGAGCTATGTTTAGTTGTTTAGAAATTTTTTCTTCATCTTTTTTAGCTATTTTAATTTTAAGAATTGTTCCTAATGATTGACAAAGTTTCTCATATCTTGTTAGAGAAGGCATCATATCTCTTTTAAACCTTAGGTAATCTTCAGATACTTTGTTGATATTAAGATTGTAGTTTGTAATTTCTCCTTCTAACTTTTTTCCATATTTCTTGAAAATTTCATCTATTTTTTTAGTCATTTTCCTCTTTTTTAAAATAAGGATTTTTAACTTTAAAAACTCTATTATCTTCT
>CAYZDX010000001.1:2595-24704 GCA_964477565.1 Candidatus Woesearchaeota archaeon
ATTTTCCTCTTTTTTAAAATAAGGATTTTTAACTTTAAAAACTCTATTATCTTCTTAAAAGAGTCAAAAGAAGAATATTATCTAATCTTTATAGTGTTTTTATATTAATTGATGAAATTAAAACTTTTTTTCTTTTATTGTTTTTTTCAACCATTCCTGCCATTTTGGAAAAACTCTTTCACTTAATGGCAAGCCAACTTCTTCTCTTATTTCATCAGATATTTCATAAAAAGCAGAATTTGCTTTACTATTAAATTTAGCCTCTAACAACTCGGGCATTTTTAATTTTTCTGCCATCTTAACTAAAAATTCTTTTATTTTTGCTCTTAGGAGAATATTATCATAAACTGCATCCCAGTTTCCAGCCCATCCTTTAACATTTGAAGCTATTTGTTTTATTACTTCGCTGTCGCCATTAATTAGTTCTGGTGTAGGTTCAAGCTCATCTTTGTCAACATTATATTTCAATAAGTCAACAAAACCTTTTTCTTCAAGAGGGTCGTGAGTCCAGTGTTTTCTTACTTCAGATAGCTGAATCATTCTTCTCCAACTTTGTAGGCCGCTAGGGCTTTTTACAGGGTTACAAACCATAACTATATCTGTGGCTTTGAAACTAGTTGTAGGGACTTCTAAATCATTGACAACTCTGTCAAATACAGCGTATGGAGAAGCACCATGAATAGTTCCAGCAACAACATTAGCAAGAGCACCAACCCTCATGGCTTCATATAAAGCTTTAGCCTCTAGACTTCTAACTTCTCCAATAATTAAACAAGAATCCCCTAATCTTAAACTTGTACGAATACCTTCATCAGCTGAAACTTCATTGGTTGTTTCTAGAAGGGCTGAACGAACTTTCATTCTTAGAATATCATATCCTATTTTCCTTAATGCATCAACAGGCAATTCAAGAGTGTCCTCTAAACAAATAATTCTAAACTTAGGCATTATCTCTAACATTAGTGCTCCCAACATTGATGTTTTTCCACTGCTTCTAGTTCCTGCTACAAGCATTGTTCTTGAACCTTCAACGAAAAAACTTAACAAACCCGCAGTAAAGCTGTTTATCATTTTATTTTTTATAAATAATGGTAGGGTCCATGGTTCTTCTCTGTGTCTTCTTATAGCATAAGCCAAACCTTTTGGAGATAGTGGTTGTTGTATCACTGCAACTCTGCTTCTTATTTTTCCAATTTGTAAGTCAGTATCTAGAATTGGATTAGCCTCGTCTAATGGCCTGCCACTTAACATTCTGAATTTAGCTGCCCAAGAATCTGAATCTTCTTGGCTAGGAATTATATTTGTTATACATTCATCATAATCTTGATGTCTGACAAAAATAGGATTTAGGGATATAGGAGCATTTAGAACAATGTCCTGGAGTTTTGAGTCTTGTAATAAAATTTCTATTAGTCCAAAACCGATTGTGTGCCTAACTAAAATAGTCGCGAGTTTATTTAATTCTTCATAATTAACTTTTATTCCTTTATTTTCTGCTAATTCTTGTAGTAAGTCTCGCGACACATTGAAAAAGACTTGTCTTGTTCTTTCAATATCTGTAAATTCCTCTTCTTTTGGTCTGTGTTCGATTAAAACATTCCTTGCTAAATTTAATAACATATGAAACTCTTCTTTAAGAGTATATTCCGGGGGGCTTAGGTGGTAGATGTATTTGAGCTCGTTTTCTTTTTTTAATATTGTGACAGTGGATTTATCATGTTTCTCTCCAATAGTATATTCATCAATAATCTCTGCTTCTTTTGGCAAACTTGCCACCAATCTTGTGAAAGTGAAGTTAGGTATAATTTCCGGCCTAAAAATCTTTTGATATATTTCCCTCTTTCCAAAAACATAATTATCAAAATATTGTTTTGCTTCTTTAATTAAAGAAAGATTATCCATAAGGGAAAGGATTTTCTCTAATAACCTTATATAGTTCATTTCACAAATCTGACATCTGGGATCTTTCTTAATTAATGCTCTCTCCTCTCTTAAAAATCTTTTAAGTTCATGATAAGCCGCGATTGGATCTTGTTTTAATAGAGTGATAAAATAAGTCATATTTTCATGTCTCTTAGCCAAACATTGCTGACAAGATAAAACAAGTTTTTCTGGACTTAAAATCCTCTCTTGTTTAATAAGATATGTGTAGAGTTGGGCAATCTCAAGCAACATAGAGACTTCAGAAAAATCATAATTATAGTTTCTTTGTTGAACAAAAACAATTCTTGAGACATTTGGAGTTTCAATTAAAGCATCAATTGTTCTTGCCATCACTTCAGGGTACCTTGCTAAACTTGGAACAATTGTCGCCCCCATATAATTTATATACATAACATTTTCTCCAGACTCTCTTATAACCTCGTATGCAAATAAAGGAGTATTTTCTTTAAACATCATTTTCTCTTTTTATTATTAAAAATGGGCAGTTAAAATATTTTTCTATAATTCTTCTTATTTAAAATGCTTATATTTTCAACTAAAACCAAATTACATTACAATTATAAAAATTATTAGGAAATTTTCAAGATTTATTTAAAATGGCCTTCATTGATTTAAATTTATCTTGAAAGTTTGTTGGTTAGTAAAATAAGAATTAAAGAAAATTATGGGTTCTTTTGAAAAATTCTTGGATATTTGTTTTGGCTGTTTAATGATAGAAGCATATTTTTAACATATCTCGGGGTATAAAAAGAATTTTAAACCCTTTATTCTTTATTAAATAAAAGGAGGAAAAATGGTTGAGCAGGAGAATTTTATTTCACCTTTAATTGCAGAGTTTAATACTAGATTAAGGGGTTTAGAAGAAAAACAAGAATTATTAAAAGAGAGAAGCTTACTTATTGGAGAAAACCTTATTGAGATTAAAAATAATCTGGAGAAAGAGTTAACTAAATTAAAGTTGGATATGGAAGAGATAAAAGCTGATTTGGCAAAAATAAAAACAAATTTAATAAGGTTTTCAGATGAATTGGAAAAGAAAGCTAAAAAAACAGATGTAGAAATTTTAGCTAAACAAATGAAATTGTTTGAACCTTTTATAGAATAAAATGCCTTTAATAAATGAAGTTATGAAGCTTAAGAATCAGGGAATGTCTGACCAGGAAATAATAAAGTATTTAAAAGACTCTGGTTTTTCTCCATTGGATATTTCTCAAGCATTAGAGCAAGCTAAAATTAAAGAAGTTGTTTCTAAGGATTCTAATTTAAGAAGTCAAGCGAATCAAGAGAATCAAGAACAAAATTCAAATGTAGAAGAGATGCAACCAAGTGTCATTGAAAGTGAGCCAAAAAAAGAATATGGGCCTTATCAAGAAACAAATCAAGAATATCAGCAACAAACTTCTCAACCTGCTCAAATGCCCCAACAAACTCAAGCAATTAGTGAGGAGGCAGCTCCTCCACAACAAGTAGCTTACTCCCCTCAAGAAACCTACCCTGCTGTTCCTCAACCAGGATATGCAGGAGATTATCAACAGGAATATGGTTATCAACCATATCAACAGGAGATGACAACAGAGATTATTGAACAGATAACTGAAGAAAAAATTGGGAGATTAAAAGAAGCTATTAATTCTTTTGAGAACTTTAGGATGGCAGTAGAAAAAAAATTAAAAAATTTAGATGAAAGATTAAAAAAAATTGAAGATACAATAGATAAGCTTCAGGAAAATATAATAAAAAAAATAGGAAGTTATGGGGAGAATTTAGAAGATATAAAAAAAGAGATGGAAATGATGCAGGAGAGTTTTTCTAAAACCCTCCCAAAACTTCTTAAGAAGAAAAAAACAAAAAAATAGCTTGAATGTCCCTACCAGGACTCGAACCTGGATTTCTTCCTCCGCAAGGAAGTGGCCTGTCCAATTAGCCGATAGGGACTTTTTAGAAAAAACAAGTAATTTTTAATTATTTTTCTGTTTGTTTTATCGATATAATAAATAACTTATGCCCATATTAATACTCTCTTTTCTTTTGTTATCTCTTTAACTGGATAGATTCTTTCTACTAATTCTTCTGGAGAAAACCAGAGTTTAATTTCTCTTTTTGCACTTTCTTCAGAATCAGAGCAATGAATTACATTTTCAAAAACTTTTGTTTCAGAGTGTATTCTTCCATATTTTCCTCTAATTGATATGGGAGAAGCTTTTTCAGGATTTGTCTCGCCAGAGATTTTTCTTATTTTTTGTATTGCATTTTCTCCATGATAAACTAAAGCAAAAACCCTGTCAGTATGATATTTTCCTTGAATATAATCAAGAACATTTTCAAAAATGCTTTTTCCTTTTTCTTCACCATGTTTTTGGATTAATGAAGGAAGCAGCTCATGATAATGTTTTTCAGCCATTTCTTTTGTAACTTTAACAATTTTGGCTCCAACTATTTTTAATTTTGTTTCTGATAAAGCTGTTAAGATGTTGCCAGTTAAACTTTTCACTAATCCATCTGGCTTTATTATCACAAGAGATTGCTGTATAGACATTTTAGCTTGTTTAATTTTGGAATAAAAGAATATTTAAATCTTATTATATAATTTTTTTAATGAATGAGGCAATTAAAAAAGGAATTTTTGCTGATTTGCATATACATTCAAGATTTTCAAGAGCTACATCTAAAGCATTGAATATAGAAAATTTAGAGAAATATGCGAGAATAAAAGGTCTTGATTTGCTTGGAACAGGAGATTTTCAACATCCATTATGGTTTAAGGAGTTAGATAAATTAGAAGAGAAAGAGGGCATACTTTATACAAAAACAGGATTTCCTTTTTTATGGCAAACAGAAATTTCGTTGATGTATACTCAGGGGGGTAAAGGGAGGAGAATACATCACCTTATTTTAGCTCCTGAAAAAGAAGTTGTTAAGCAAATTATAGATTTCTTCAAAACAAAAGGAAGGCTAGATTACGATGGAAGGCCTATTTTTGGTTTTTCAAGTATGGAATTAATTGAGGAGTTAAAAAAAATAGATGAGAAAATAGAGATTATTCCTGCACATATATGGACCCCTTGGTTTGGTGTTTTTGGAAGTCAATCAGGATTTGATAGTTTGAAAGAAGCATTTCAAGATAAGGTGAGAGAGATACATGCAATTGAAACTGGTTTGTCTTCTGACCCTGAAATGAATTGGAGAATTTCAGAGTTAAATAACCGAGCTATCTTGTCTTTTTCTGATGCCCATTCTTTTTGGCCATGGAGATTGGGCAGAGAGGCAACTATTTTTGATTTGGAAAAAGATAATTTAAGTTATGAAAATGTGATAAAAGCTATAAGAAATATTTCTATTCTTGGAACAGTGGAGGTTAATCCTGCTTATGGGAAATATCATTATGATGGTCATAGGTTTTGTAATTTTTCTTGCTCTCCTGAGGAAACCAAAAGGCTTGAAGGAATATGTCCAAAATGTGGAAAAAGATTAATTATAGGGGTTGAAAATAGGGTAGAAAGTTTAGCTGACCAAAAGATAGAGGATAATAAAAATAAAAAGCCATATTATGAAATTCTTCCCTTAAATGAAATTATAAGCCTTGTTAAAAAAACAGGATTATCAACAAAGACAAATCAAAAAATTTACAATAATTTTATCCAAAAATTTGGAAATGAATTTAATGTCCTTTTGAATGTTTCAAGAGAGGAGATGTTAAAGGAAATGCCTAAGGAAGATAAATTGATAGAGGTAATTTTAAAAAACAGGGTGGGCAAGATAAAGGTTAAACCTGGGTATGATGGAGTTTATGGAGAGGCAGTATTAGGAGAAAAACAAGAAAAATTATTTTAATCAGATTTGAAATCTTTTAATAACCTTAATAGGCCAGAAGGCAATTCTTGTTCAGAAGGCATTGTTTCTATTGTTACAACCCTTTCATATTGAAACCTTTTGAAATCTGGAATTTTTGAAACAGCTATCTTCATTAATCTTTTTCCATCATACCATAAAAATTCCTGTTTTAAATCTCCCCTTATAAGAGAAATAGCTATATCTTCTAATTCCTTGGTGATATTGTCATTTGGATTTAAAGGCACACGTTGATTTGTTTCTTCTCTTTTTTCAAAATTATAAGTTCTTCTGTATGTTCTTTTACTCTTATATTCATCCCCCATTTTTAAGATATTCATCCAAACTTTTTTATGAATTTGTATCCAGCAAGTTTCGTTTTTTGCTTACAATGTTCTTTTTTAAGTGTATATTTTCCACAAATTAAACATTTTCTTAATTTCATTTGATTAAATAAGTTTTTCCCTCTCTTTATTTTGAATAGAGATTATTTATAATTAAATTTTTCGTTTTTCCTTAACTTCAAATTTTGCTTTTCCGCTTGCTTTTTCTTCTATATCTTTAAGCATTTTCTCAATTTCCTGATTTGCCTTTTTGTAGTTTTCTGCTTTAATTTTTAAAACAAATTTTCCTGCAGCCAGGTAAGTTATGTTATCTTTATAATTTTTAAGGATATCTTTTATTATTGTTATTCCGTTAGATTCTTTAGAATATAAAGAAAATTCTTTTTTAATTTCTACTTCTTTTCCACCTCTTTTTTCAATTATTTTTTTAATTTTTTCGCATATTTCTTCTGGAAAATATTTTTTTAATAAACTATAATCTTTTTTACAATTTTCTAAAAAAGAATTGAGACTTTTATGTTCCTTTTTTATTTTTTCTATTAATTCTTGTTTGTTAATGACAGATTTAATTATTGCAGTTGCTGTTTTTTCTCTTTTATATTCCCCCATAACTTCTTTTTTTTCTTTTTCTGAAACTCTTCTTAATGATAAGTGGATGTTTCCAGAATCATTTATTTCCAAAACCTTACAAACAATTTTTTTTCCAGGAATAACATAATCCCTTATGTTTCTAATTCTTCCAGGAGCAATTTCCGAGGTTATGATTGTTCCTTCTCCATTCCCTTCTATATTTACAAATACTGTCGTCTTTGTTATTCTATCAACAGTGCACAAAACTACATCACCTTCTTCTAATTTTTCTTCCATGTAGATATAAAGAAATAGACTCTTTTAAATTTTTACTACTTCTGTTTTTAGTTGTTCAGTCAATAATTCAATAAATTCTTCCTCTTTTTCTTTAGGGATAAGGCAACCAGCAGCTTCTGCATGCCCTCCACAAGCGCAATCAAAATTTTCTGTTACAGATTCAAGTATTTCGCGAACATTCCTTCCATTTCTTCCTGCAAGTCTTGCTGAAACTTTTATTTTGTCTTTATCATAAGACATTGCTACAATAATTGTCCCTTCTTTATATTGGTTTGACATTGATAAAATTGATGCTACAGTTCCAATTATCGTATCTTTAATATTTTTTCCTGCATTTAAAATAACATAATTATCTCCTTCAATCTTGTTATTTTCAGCAAAATTTAAAGCAGAAACTAGGTGTTGTTTATAATTTGCATAAATATTTTCTGCTTCTATCCTTGCCTTTTCATGATTAAGACATAAAGCTAAGGCTACATCACTTCTATCAAGTCTTGAACAGGCATTTATCATAGCGGATAATTCGCGAGCATCTTCAAGCCTATTAAAAAACTTGACCAAATAAATATTTCCTATAAGCTCTTCACTTTTCTTCTTTGTTCTTAGTAGTATTGAGGTAATTAAGCTAGAAAGTTCTTTTTCATCTAATTCAATTAGGGATTTCCATCTGTCATTCTCTTTTTTAATTCCTGCTTCTCTTAATAAATCAAGAACTCCTTTGTAGTTTCCTGTTACCCCTGGAATGAATATTGAAGAAAATTCTAGAGTTTTATGTATCGGGCGAGTAGCTGGATATAGGTTTAGGCCCTTTTTAACTACAACTTCTGCATCTTCAATAAGTGTGTTTGAGAGTTTTCCAATTTCTTTATCTAACATATCCCCTACAAGCCCAATTAAACCAAGTGTTGCGAGGTCTTTATTTTCATGGGATATTTCTTTTGAGAATAAGTAGGTAAGGCCAGAAGCTGAAATTTTTTCCCCACCAAATAAATGAGGATTTATGAATGTAGTATTCTCGTGGCTTTCAGAACTAATCTCATGGTGGTCTATAACAAAAACTTCTTTTTTTAAATTTCCAATCTCATCTAAACTACTTGAACCTAAATCAAGAAAAATTAAAACGTCACCATTTCTTGATAAATTTTTTACACTTCCTTTTTCAAGATTTTTTACAATTTTGACTGAAAAATTTTTACCAAGTCTCTTAAGTGTTTGGGCCATAATTGCTGCAGAAGTAATTCCATCAGTGTCGTAATGGCTTATAACTTTTATATTTTTTCCCTTTATTGTTTCTAAAAATTTTCTTGCAGCTAGATTTAATTCTTTCTTCATTTTCCTCTTTTAATAAAGTTATCTTAATTTTCTATATTTTTCTAATTTCCTTAATTTTGCTTCTTTAACTAATAAAGAAATTCTTGATTTATAATCATGTTTGTTTTTTGCAAGATGTTGTTTTAATGCTGCAATTCTTTTCTTTAAATTTGTGATGTCAGGGTCTATCTTAATGTTATTTTTTTCTAATATTCTCGAAATTTTTGTTCCTAATTTTTTTAAATAAATTCCATGTTCTTGTTTAAGAATCAAGCCTATTTTTTCGTTAGTAAGTCCTTTTTTAGATAGTTCTACAACTAATTTTTCAATTTCTTTTTCATTTAGTTTTTTTCCTTTTGAATTTTTTGTAGCCATGTTTATTTTTCTTTTTCTTTATTTTTAAATCTTGTTGTTTGTATGCATTGTTGCAAAAGAAAGGTCTTGAAGTTATGGTCATCCCCAATAATTCAAATCCTTTTTTGAATAGGTTTTAAGTATTTTTTATCTTTTGTTCTTAAATATTTGAAAAAGAAATCTACAATTAACTGACACTCCCTTTTTATTCTTTCTTTGTTAGTGTAAGTATCTTTATTAATGTTCGGTTTAATTTTATTATTATATTTTCCATGAAGAATTTTAACATTTTGGGGTTTTTGAATTTCTTTTCCTTCATTATATTTATAAAAGTATACTGAAATTAATATTGGTTTTTCTTTTACGAAAGCGATTTCGTAATAAGGTTTTTTTATCTCGTTTGTCCAAATTTCTATGTCAAAATCATCAAATTTTTTAGCAGGTTTTGTTGCAGTTGAACCTCTAACTAATATTAATCTGCTTTCTTTATTAAATTTCTTTTTAATATATTCAAAAACCTCTTTTTTATTATCAAAATTCTTCATAATATGCTTATGAATCTCTTTATTTATAACATTTTCTTTTTCAGTTCGGAGGATGTTGCGTTATCTTCTTCAGTTCTTAAGATAGATAATAAGAATTTAACAACTTAAAAACTATGGGCATGGGAGGAATCGAACCTCCGATCTCCCGCACGTCAAGCGGACGTCATAACCACTAGACCACATGCCCTCTAAATAAGAATTTAATAATAATATAAAAGCTTTTCCTAATAAAAAATATGTTCCTTGATAAAGTGTTTAAATAAACTCTTTTAGCTTAAATATAAAAATTTAAAAACCTTGTTTAATCTGCATTTAAAGAAAAATGAAAGTTCCAAAAACAATTAATAGGTATTGTCCTTATTGCAAGAAAAAGACAGAGCATAAAGTTAGCGATGTCTCTAGTGGACATAAGAGAGGATCTTTAAAGAGAGGTTCTATACAAAGGGCAAAGAAAAGGGGGTTGGGGAAGGGTATAGGAAATAAAGGAAAATGGGGGAGCAAGCCTGCAGTAACTAAATATAAAAGAAAAACAAAGAGCACAAAGAAAACTAATTTGCTTTATACGTGCAAAGAATGTGGAAAATCTCATGGTCAGAAAAAGGGTAAAAGAACAAGTAAATTGCAAATAGAGGAAAAGAAGAAATAAAATGGCAGCTAAAAAGAAATTTTTTGAATTAGAACTTCCAATAATAAAACAAAAAGTTGAGTTGTATGGAACAAGTGAAGATGATTTAGAAGGAAGAAGTGTGAAAATAGATTTGACAAGGAAATTAAGGGGAAAAGGAGTTGAGATTATTTTTAAGGTAATCAAAGATAAAGAAAAATTAAATGTAATTCCTTCTAGACTCCATCTTTTTAGTTATTATATAAGAAGGATGATGAGAAAATCTGTAGATTATGTTGAAGATTCTTTTGATGTGGAATCTAAAAATGCTCACCTAAGAGTTAAACCTTTTTTAATAACAAGGAAAAAAGTTACGAGAAATGTGAGAAAAGCTTTAAGGAATAAGGCAAAAGAGGAAATAATTAAAAGCTTTGGAAATAAAAATTTTGAAGATATCTTTGACGAATTGATATCTAATAGATTTCAGAGAAATCTAAGTTTGAAACTAAAGAAAATATATCCTCTTGGTTTCTGCGATATTCGTGATATTTATCTTAAAGAAAAAAAAGATATGGTTAAGAAAGTTAAGGTCAAGTGAAGTAAGATTTAAAAATTACTTTTTCTGTTTTAAATTATGCCTCAGTAGCTCAGGGGTAGAGCGGCTGCCTTGTAAATCTTCATGAAAGCAGTAGGTCGGGGGTTCGAATCCCTCCTGAGGCTTGTTTAGAATTCTATAATTAGTCTTCTTCTATTTTTTCTACTTTTCCATCACTAATTAAAATTTCAACAATTTCTTTTGGCAGATTGGCTATTTCCCCCTTTTTAAAAGGTCCGTAAGTTTCTTCATTTAAGCCAATGAATTCTTCAACATCTTCTTTAAAATTAACTAAGATGTTCTCTTTTTCTTTTTTTGGCTTTCCATTCAAGATTTCATTAAGATTTTTATCTGTTTCTTTTATAATCCTGGTGATTTTATCAAACATTTCCCTTTCAAAATCCAACATATTCTCAAAATCTCTTTTACTTATTCCAGTTTCAATGGCAATAAAAGCTAAATCTAGTATTTTTTTCTTTCTTCTAACCATAATCTCATTGAATATTGATATTGCATTTTCAAACTGTTTTTTAACTTTTAAATCTCCTGAGAGAATGTCCTTATTTTTTTCTAATATTTCTTTTTTTTCTTTGAAGTACTCAGCTACTTCTTTCAGAAAATTTTTCGGTAGTTTTTGAAGTTGTTCAGAATATTTTTCTTTTCTTAATGCTTCATAGATATCATTGTAGGTTATCATCCTAAGAAATAGGAATCTTGATTTTTAATTCTTATTGTATTATAAAATATATTACTTAATCTACTTTTCAATTGGTTTTTTAAATAAATCTAAAAGTGTTTTTGATTCTAATTTTCCAAGTTTTCCTTTTCTAGCATTTCTTTCACAAAATTTTACTGGCTCTTTTTTCTTTTTCCAATTGCAAAACAAAACAGGAACAGGGTCTGCTGAATGTTTCTTTAGTTCGCAAGGAGTTGAGTGGTCTGATGTTATTATGATTTTAATTTTATTTTTTTCTCCGAATTTTTTTAAAAAAGAAAATAATTTTTTATCAATTATTTCTAACATTTCTTTTTTTTCTAGAGGTTTGTTATCATGGCCTGCAGCATCGGTCTCTTTTAAATAAACGAAGGCATAATCTTCTTTACTTTTTTTAAGCATTTTTATTGTTTTTTTAATCTCCCACATTAAATTTTTCTTTAAATTAGAATAGGCATCATAGTTTTTTGATTTTATTGGAGAAAATTCATGAAGATTTATTCCTAAAACCTTGCATATCCCTTTTATTACAGGAACAGAAGTTGAGCAACACCAATTCCTGTATTTTTTTATTTTTTTAATGTATGTTCCTGCTGCCCTGCATAATATGATATTTGCAGGAAGAAATCCTTTTTTTCTTCTTTCAATATTCACTGGATGTTCTTTTAATAATTCAAATGCCTGCTTTGTGAAATTATTTAAAAGATTCGCTGAATATTCTGAAAGTTCGTCATCATTTTCTGGAACAGAGAATCTAAATTTTCTATCTTTAACTTTTAGATATTCTGGATCTGTTGGAGTTATTCTGTCTGAGAAGCCACCTTTAATAACTAAAACTGCGCGATGTTGTAGAGTTGGTTTGAATATAAAAGGATGAAAAATTTTTATTTTTTCATTTAATGTTTTGGCTAACTTTTCAGCTTCTTTTGTTGTTAGATTTCTTCCTGCTCTTCTGTCAATTATCTCTCTATTCTCCATGTTATCTATTGTTGCAAAATTTGCTCTTAATGCCAAATCCCCTTTTTTTAATTCTAATCCTGCTCCTAAAGCCTCTAACCAACCTCTTGGATATTCTTGCCACTCTCTTCCAAAAATACTAATTATTGCTTCAGAAGTTCCTGGAACAAAACCTTTTTTTACAGGATATAAGTATCCAAAATCCCCCTTACTCGAAAGATAATCAAGATTTGGAGTTTCAGCAGCTTCAAGAGGCGTCTTACCCTTTAATTTCTTACATGGCAAGTCAGCCAAACCATCTAGGATAATTAATATGCCTTTCATACTTTAAGAAAGGAAAGGGAATTTATAAATTTTCTTAAATGAACAGATTTATAAAGAATTTTAATGTTTTTAAAATATGTTCAAAAAATTAAAAGAAAAATTAAAAAGCTGGTTTGAAAAAGCAGAAGAAAAGGCAGAAGCTGAAAAAGAGAAAGAAGAGGTAGTTAAAGAGAAAGTTAAAAAAAAGAAAGTAGGAGGTAAGAAAGAGAAGAAGAAATTAGAGATTAAAGAGAAAGAAATAAAAGGGGAAGGGGGTGGGGCGGTTGAAGAAAAAGAAGAAAAGAAAAAAGGGTTTCTTTTTAAATTAAAAAGAAAATTCAAAATAACTGAAGATTATTTTGAAGAGATATTTTCTGATTTGGAATTTGTATTGCTTGAAAATAATGTTGCTTTGGAAGTAGTAGAAAAAATAAAGGAGAGTTTGAAAAATGAGCTTGTTGACGAGGAGATAGAAAAAAAGGAAGTAGAAGAAAAAATTAAAGATGCTTTGAAATCTTCAATAGAAGAGATAATTAAGGAACCTTTTGATTTAATAGAAAAAATAAAAAATAAGGAAGGGCCTTTTGTGATAATCTTTTTTGGCATTAATGGTTCTGGAAAAACTACAACAATAGCAAGATTGGCTTATTTATTAAAAAAGAACAATTTGTCTTGTGTTCTTGCAGCTTCAGATACTTTTCGTGCAGCTTCAATAGAACAGCTAGAAAAACATGCTAAAAATTTAGATGTGAGAATTGTGAAAAGCCAATATAATGCTGACCCCGCTTCAGTAGCTTTTGATGCAATAAAACATGCAGAATCTAAAGGCGTGGATGTGGTTTTAATAGATACAGCAGGAAGAATGTACACTAAATCTGATTTGTTAAAAGAAATGGAGAAAATTTGCCGGGTTAGCCAGCCAGATTTAAAAATATTTGTGGCAGAGAGTATAACTGGAAATGATGCAGTAGAGCAAGCAAGAACTTTTGATGAGGCAGTAGGAATAGATGGAATAATTCTAACTAAAACTGATGTCGATGAAAAAGGAGGAACAGCTTTATCAATATCTTATGTTACAGGAAAGCCAATTCTCTATCTCGGAACTGGGCAGGATTATGGGGATTTAGAGAAATTTAATAAGAAAAAGCTAATTGAAAATTTAGGATTATAATCTTATTCTTCTTCATCTTTTATCCCGCCAGCTGTAACAAAAAATATTGCTTCGTTATCAGGCAAGTTAGGGGAATCTATCAATTTAGCTACTCTGCTTCCTTTTTTTCCTCTTCTTAAATATAGGCGATAAGTTGAAGCATGTCCCACTATATTGCCACCAACAGCAACAGTAGGGTCTCCAAACATTACTGCAGGATTTGCCATTACCTGATTTGTTACATAAATAGAGAGGTTATGTTGTTCTGAAAGTTTCATTAAGTTATGTATATACTTGTTTAATTTTTGCTGCCTGTCAGCTAAGGTTCCTCTTCCAGCATATTCTGCTCTAAAATGGGCAGTTAAAGAATCTATTATAACTAACCTTATTGGTTCCCCTTTTTTAATTAGGTCTGTAACTTTATCTATTAATAATATTTGATGATCAGAATTAAAGGCTCTGGCAACAAAAATATTTTTCAAAACTTTCTCTGGATTTGCTCCTATGTTTTCAGCTATTTGCTTTATTCTTTCTGTTCTAAAAGTTCCTTCTGTATCTATCCATACAGCTTTTCCATTTGCTCCTCCTTTTTCAAGAGGCAACTGGACATTGACAGCTAAACTCAACCCCAGCTGAGTTTTGCCAGAGCCGTAAGCTCCAAAAGCTTCAGTAATAGCTTTTGTTTCTACACCTTTTCCACCCAGGAGATTATCTAAATTTTTACTTCCTGTTGTAATGTATCTAACTTCTTTCCTCTTTTGAGCATATTCTATACCATCTTGAAAACCAAGGTCCATCATCTTTCTTGCTGCTTGAATAGCTTTTCTAGCAACAGCCTCTCCCACTCCTGCAGTCTCTGCTAATTCACTAGGAGACATTACTGCTAATCCCATTAAATCATATATTCCAGCATCTTCAAGCTTTTTTGCAGAACTAGGGCCAATTCCTGGCAAGTCGGTAATTTTCTTTTCTTCTTTAGTCATGTTCTTTAACATATTATTTAATTTATAAATATTGTTTTTCTTAAAGATATACATTAAATTGCAACCAATAGTAAAAATGCTATTATGTCAAGAATAACAAAAACTAAAAATAGGGTGGTTTCAACAACTCCGCCGACTCTTATACTCCATGAACTCTTTTGTTTTAAAGGCCAGAAAGGTTTTATTCCCTCTTTAGTAAATGAATCTGTAAAAAGATGTAAAGAATAACCAAGGAAAAAAGGAAAAGCCAAAATAGGAGAGAAAAAAGTAAGAATTGTTGATATGATAATTGCAAAAGTTAGGGAATGGAAAATACCTCTATGCTTCACAAAAAATTGGATAATTTTACCATTTTTACCAATAGTCGAGAAGCCAGTATCAATGTCTGGGAGAGCTGTTGCAATTAATGCAATGAGAATAAAAATTCCTTTACTTGACACATGTGGAAGAAAAGCTATTATAGCGAGAACTGAGATAGCAAGATGTGTTCTTAACATCATTTTTCTAAAGTTTCAATTAATTTTTCTATATTAACTTCTTGAATGTCAGAAATCAAGAATTCAAGATTATTAAACATTTTGTTTCTTCTTACCCTCCCAATAAAATATGCTTCTTTACCTAATAGAGATTGTCTTTTTTCAATAAAGTTTTCTGGTTCTAAGTCCCCTTTGTTTAGCCCTAATTTTTCTATTTGCTCTTGGAAAAGTAAGGCGCGAATATTGGAAGTTCCATCATCTATAACAATTGACAACAAAACTCTTTTTTCTGGGACAATAATGCCATGAGTTTCACATTTATTTTTTTCTCCTTCAATTATAATCCTTTTTCCACATTCAGGGCATACATCAAAAAATTTTGGCTCAAAAACTTGGACAATTATGGCTCTTGTTTTAGCGTTTGTTCCTTCGTTAAATTCTTCAATAGTTTTTTCAGGAGTAAGCTGTTCAGATTTCACATTTTCTATTATCTCTTGGCTTTTTTTAATATCAGAAAATCCTCCTAAATGTAATTCTCCATTTCTTAAGCCTGCATTACTAATCTCTACCACATCCCCCTCTTTTATTTCTCTATTTTCAAGGAGTTTAATATGGTTTGTATCCCATAATACTACTCTGACACTTCCAGTATCATCAGCTAATAAGAAATTTGCAACTTTTCCCTTTCTACCATTTTTTTCGAATTCTCTTATTGGAAATAAGTTTATTATTTTTCCTACAATATTTATTCTTTTAAGACCATTTGACAACTCTTCTACTTTAACTTTTTCTTTGTCTAAATTAATTCCTAATTCACTTGCTACAATTTGAGCTGCTCCTTCTTTACTTATTAACCCAGAAAGTTTTGCTCTTTTTGCTTCAATTAATCTTTCTATCTCCTCTACTTCTTTACCACTTGATTTTGCTATAAGACTTATTATCCTTTCTGTATCTTGCATAACAATCTAAAAAGGGCTTTGTTTTTAAAAATTGTTATTCTTAAGTATGCTTTTTGGATTTATATTTTTGGAATTTAAAAATCTGTTAAGAAAATAAATTTGAAAAAGAAGCGTATAATTTAATTAACTCGGTTTATCACTTTTTTATTAGACTGAAATTCTTAGGATTTGTTTATTTTAAGTAACGCTGAATGAGCGGCAGCAATTAGAGGATAATTGGTGGGGGGAGGAGTTAAGAGTGGATGAGTTCCTATTTGCATGGTATCAAAATCATAAATAGTTGTTCCTTTTTGAATAGATAAAGCAATTAAATTTATTATTTCACCAACACTTTCTGGTCCAGTGACTTGCCCTCCCAATAACTTGCCTGAAGATTTAGAAAAAATAAGCTTGACTTTTATATTTTGTGTATTTGGTAATGCCTTAGGATGATGATTTGGAGATTCACTTACACCAATAACTATATCAAATCCATTTTCTCTTGCTTTTTTCTCATTTAAACCAGCAATACCTATTCCTTGATTATCAATAAAAGTAGAGAAAACAGCTAAAGTACCTTTATTCTTAAATAACTTTTCTTTTTTGTATAAATTAGCTGCAGCTATTCTCGCTTCATAGCAAGCTGTTGATGCAAGCATTACTGGAATATTTTTTTTAGTTAACAAACATTTTGTTTCAGCACAATCTCCCACTGCAAAAATATCTTTGATATTTGTTTCCATATATTTATCAACTTTAATTCCTTTGTATTTTCCAAGTTTAATTCCTGTTTTCTTTGCTAAATCTGTATTAGGTACTGCTCCAATAGATAAAATAATGGTGTCCGCAGGAATTTTTTTACCATTATCTAATTTTACAAATTTTACTTTATCTGTTCCTCCAATTTCTTCAACAGCAGTGTTAGTGTATATTTTTACACCTTTATTTTTTAATTTTTCCTCAGCGATAATAGCAAATTCTTCATCAAAAGATGTTATCAAACAATGATTTAACTTTTCTATAATGTTTATATTTAATTTTTCTATTTTACTAAGTTCATCTGCAAGTTCGACGCCAATAAATCCTCCACCAATAATCACAATGTTTTTCGATTTTAGTATACTTGAATGAAGTTTTTCCAAATATTTAGAATCTTTTTTGATACACCAAACATTTTTTTTATGTACCCCTCTAATAGGAATTAAAATTGAATTAGAACCTGTAGCTAAAATTAATTTTTCGTAATTTAATTTTTTACCTTTTTTAAGTAAAACAATTTTATTATGAGGGTTAATTTTTATTGCTTCATCTATGATTAAATTGATTTTGTTTATTTTTAATATTTCATCGCTAATTAAATCTTCTTTAACTGATTTTAAACTGTGGAAAATATATGGGATGCCACAAGGGACAATACTTTTGTTTCCTTTTCTAATGAGAGTTATTTTTTTTGATGGATAATTTTTCCTTGAAGTTAGTGCAGTTACTATGCCTGCTGGTCCTCCACCGATAATTAGAATATCTGTTTTATCCATAATTTGTTATTCTGGTTTTTCATTTAAATAAGTTTCTTTTTATTATAGAAATTCCTAAAAATAAGTATTAATTTTATTAAATAAGCCTGCGGTTTTTTAAAAATAGGAGTTTTAAATAATTTTATTTAGATGAAGACTGCAAAACCTTAAATGAAAAGATTTATAAATAATTCTATTGCATGATTTTTATGGGTGTTGTAGCTTTAAAAATAAAGATAATGCCAGAATCTCCGGGTGTTGATTTGGAGAAATTGAAGAAAGAAGTAGAGGAAAAATTAAAAGAAATAGGAGCAATAAGAATTGAGTCTAGTGAAGAGCAGCCAATTGCATTTGGTTTAAAAGCTTTAATCATTACTTTGGCATGGCCAGAGGATTCTGATACTGGAGCAGTAGAAAATATAGAAATTCCAGGAATCTCTTCTATTCAGATAATTGATTATAGACGGGCTATTGGTTAGAATTCTTTATTTATGCTTTTTAGTAGAAATAATTGTCCGCCGCTCAACGAGTTATAATTAACTCTTCTAATTCTTCAAGCATCTTTTTTACTTTGGGCTGTTCAAAATGCTTTCTTGCTGGCTCAAGAATTTGAATTAATTTTTCTGACACAGAATTTTTTAAATCCATTGGATGAAGCTTCTTTTCAGCAAAATCCTTTTCTAATTCTTTGTATGATGTGTATGTAATGTTTCCACCAAATTTTTCTGGCCTTTTAATTTCTAACTTTGAATTTGCATCTCTAAAAATGAGATATTTTGTCCAGTCAAGGATTGGATTAAATTCTGTTTCTCCTTCTAAACAAAATGCTTTGTTTATTTTTCTTCTAATCTCTTCAGGAGAATCATGAATAAATATACAAGTGTCTGGTTTTGATTTACTCATTTTTAGAGCAGACCATAATTCTTGTAATTGTTCTTTTGGTACAGGCCAAACAGGAGGCTTCCCTAAACCTAAAATTAAATGATGATGAACTGCAACAGGCTTTATTTTATTCCCTTCTTTATCCAACAATGGTTTAGTTTTAATTTTTAATGCAACATCTCTTGCTATTACTTGGGCTTTTCTTTGGTCGATTCCTGCATGAGGTAAATTTATCCCTTGAATAAAAATATCTGCTACTTGCATTGGGGGATAAATCAATTTTGCAAAATCAACAGAATCGCCTTCTTTTCTTCCCATGATTGTAATACTTCTTTTCATTCTTGCAAGAGATGTATTTTTGCTTACATCCACCATTGTTGCCCAATAATCATCATTATTATGATATAATTCTGAACCTAAAATAAATTTTAATTTTTCAGGGTCGCCTCCAAAACATTTCAAACTCGCTTTCAATCCTTCTTTAAAATATCCTCCTGCAACTCTCTTTATTACTTCTCTATCTCCCCCGAGTTTGTCATTTATCCAACTGTGCCAATCGGCCAGAAAAATTGAACAGTCAATTCCTGCATCCATAAAATCTTTAACTTTAGACATACACATCAATCCTGTTCCTAAATGGATTTTGCCTGAAATTTCAAAACCAATATAGTGTTTTATTTTCGTTCCACTATTTAAAAGAAGCTTCAAATCCCTTTCAGTCATAATTTCTTCTGTGTTATTTTTGATTAATTCAAAACGCTTTTGAACATCCATAATATATTAATGAAAAAGATGCTTATTTATAACTTTTGCTGATTTAAGACGGCGGGCAATTACTCTGAGGATTTTCTACGAAAATCCTTGCCACGCTGCGCTCTCAGAAATTAAAAATTTCTTCGGGTCGGCTAACAGTGATTAAGAGGAATTTTACTCGGCTCGTAAAATTCCCAAATTGATTTTTCGAGGGCGTTCGCCCTCGGCTCATTCTCCGCCAGGAGTGGCTCACTCCAGCTCTGAAAAATCAACTTCTCTTAATCGCGATATTATGGAATTGGTTTATTCGAAATAAGGAGGAGATTTGAGGGTAAAACTATTTAAATTATTTTTAAGCTTTAAAATTTCTTTAAGTTATGTGATATTAAATTAAAATCAGAGCTTGTTATTTCTGGTTATATTGAGTTATAAAAAGAAAGTTTATATATCAAGATTTTTTTATCATTATATGTTAACAAAAGAACAGGCAGAGGAGATTAAGAAGCAAATCATTAAACAAATAGATTCTTGGAAAGCAAGTGATGAGAAAAAAGAACAAGCAAAAAAACAGATTCTTGCTATGAATGAAAAAGGGTTGGAAGAGTTTTTAATTAAAAATAATTTAATAAGAGATGCTGGTCCTGTAGATGGAGCGGAAAGAAAAAGTGAAAAAAAGAATGTTTGCCCTTTTTGTTTAATAGCTAATGGAAAAATCCCATCATTTATAATTGAAGATGGTAAGAATGTTGTAGCTGTTTTAGAGATTAATCCATTAAGTAGGGGGCATATTTTAATAATTCCAAAAAAACATGAAAAAATAGAGAAGATTCCTTCAAAAGCTTTTACTCTTGCTAAAAAATTGGCAAGAAAAATTAAAAGCAAGTTAAAAGCAGAAGAGGTTAGTATACAGACAACTGAAATAAATGGACATGCAGTGATAAATGTAATTCCTGTTTATCAAGGAGAGGAATTAAAAAAGTATAGAGCAGATGAAAAAGAATTAAAAGAGCTACAAGAAAAATTAAAAACAGAAAAGAGGAGAAAATCAAGAAAAAAGAAAAAAAAGATTAAGGATTTGCCAACGTATCCAAGAAGAATACCATAATATTATAAAAGAAATATAAGCTAAAAGAAAAGCAGGAACAAAAGGAATGCCTTCTTTAATTTTAACTTTTCTTTTCTTTCTTAAGAGCTTTATTTCTTTTTCATTTAGTCCTTCCCAGTTCGGCTTTATTTTTCTCTTTCCTACTTCAACTTCCTTATACAGCCAATCTCCTATTCTTAATTCTTTTCCTTTAATTTCTTTAACCATGCAACTTTCTTCAATTGCTTTAGAGTAAATAAAAAGTAATGGAAAAATTAAGAAAAGAAGAGAAGTTATAATAAGAAAGATATCAGAAATAAATAAGCTAAATATAAAGATTAGAAAAGCAAAAAAAGAAAAGAAAATTATTAATTTTTTATTTTTCTTCAGCTGTATAGCAAATTCCTTAAAAAATTCTTTTCTCTTTTTTATAGAAAGGATTAAAGAAAAAAATAAGCCGTATAGTCCTCCGAGCATTAATACAAGGAAAATGAAGATTCCAAAAAGTAATAGATTATAAAAAAAATTATTTGATAAGGGAATAATTGGGCCGAGAGCCATAAGCAGTTTTGCATCCCCTCCTGCAAATATTCTTCCATAATAAAAGAGGTATCCTAATATGATAAAAATTGCTAAACCAAAAATTCCCTGAATAAAAAATTGAGGAACAGAATTTATAACAGAATAAAAAGCACGAAAAGCAAGAGCAGAAATTATTAAAGAAAAACTTAACCAATTCGGTATTTCCCTTATTTTTAAATCCCGAATACTTGCTATTATCAACCAAATTAAAGTCAATAGTAATAAAAATTCATACATTTTTCCTCTTTTATTTTAATAACTAATTCATAATTAAGAAGTTTTTAATATTTTCGTATCTTAAGCAAAAATTAATTTGATAAAGAAAAATTTTAATAAAAATTTTGTAAGTTATTAAAATTTATAATTTAATCTTGCTACTTCTATATTTCCCGCCCTTTTTATAAGGGTGCTTTTTCTTTTCTTTTTTCTTATGCTTTTTTTTCTTTCTTTTTTCTGGATAAGCAAATTCTGACATTTTAAAGTACCTCATAAATATCTGCTAAATCATGCCTCCATATGCTTGCCTGAGGCACATAATCTGGACATCCATTTTCAGGAATACCATTACATTTCCTACATCTTTCATTTGGAGGAATAAAATTTATACCTCTTTCAATTCCTATTCTATTTATGCATTTTAAGGGGTCTTTTCCATTACCCCTTATTTCTTCTTTTACCTCAATATCGAGTGTCATTTAACATACATCTTTACAATTAATATCACATACAACATAAAGTCTAGAGTCTGAACAAGTTATTTTTTCCTTGCCTAATTGTTTTTGTTCGCAACAAAAATCATACTTGTTTCTTAAATCACATTGGCTTTGACATATTTTTGATAATGCATCTATATCTCCTACACTATAACCTTTTAAATTCATCATAAATTTTTTAAAGCCGCCAGTAAAAGCTAAACTTAAAGCTAATAAAACAAGTAAGGCAAGAGTTATTATGACAAGTGTGGATATTGCAAGCTGAAAAGCTTTACGCTCTTTTAAAATCCTTGTTCCTCTTTTTTCTTTCATAAAATTTAAAAGAAAGAGATATTTAAAAATTTAGTGATAAATTGGCCTTATGAAAATTTAGAAAAATTAATCTAAGTACAGCTTATTTCAGGACAGGGTATTTTGTCTGTTACTTTATCTTTAAGACCTTGAATCTCTTGCCCAGTTCGATTATTACCTTGATTCAAAGAGTCACAAGTAACTTCTGCCTTTTTCGGATTTCCATTACTATCTTTAAACCTAACTTCTCTAACCTGCGAACAATAAGCATATTCAGAGCCAGAGGCACATGCAAGTTTGCAAGCATCAATTACTGTAGCAACGTTTTCAGAACCACCAAAAAAAGAAGAAACCTTGCTCCATAAATTGCTCCAAC
>CAYZDX010000002.1:0-21215 GCA_964477565.1 Candidatus Woesearchaeota archaeon
TTTCATTTTTAAACTGCAGTTGTTTTTACTTTTATTGTTCCAGTATAACTTCCAGCGGGCTGATTAGTATCTATATCCATCCAATACCAAATTCCTGCTTCTCCTCCAGGACTAACGCCTGATGTAGATGTTTTATATGTTGTGTCAAGAGTTTGTGGGCTTGTTTTTGAGTTGCTTTCATCAAATTCTATGTTGCTAACAGGAATTATATCTGTTCCACTTGTAAAATCTGTTCCCGCAGTTTCCACATTAATATTTTTGTTACCAACCGGATCTACGCTAACATTGATGGCAGGAGAAGTATCATTTTGACAGCTTACTGGTTGGTCTGTTGTTCCAGGATTTACATCACCAAAATCCAAAGTGGATGAACAAGGAGTTATTGTTACTGAGGTATATTCATTAACTGTAACTTCTGCAGTAAAAGATTGTTCAGCTGCAAATCCTACGCCAACAATGCCTAACACTAAGAAAACACTTGCCAAGATTATCCAAAATTTCATTTTTAACCTCCATAATTTAATTATTTTGTTATTATTTTTAGGTTAAGATAATTTAAAAAACTTTTGGCTAGTTAAATAGAAGAAATCGCAAGATTTTTATTTATCTTATTTTTAAATTTAGAATGATAAGATTTGGACCAGCAGGTTTGGGTGGAGTAAAAGAAGCTGTTTCTAATTTAAAAGATTTTCATGAATCTGGCTTGAGAGCTTGTGAAATTGCTTTTACCTATGGAGTTTATATAAAAGAAAGCCAAAAAAAAGAAATTTCAGAGATTAGAAATACTGCAAAAAAACTTGATATAAAGTTGAGTGTTCATGCTCCTTATTGGATTAATTTGAATAGTAAAGAAAAAAAGAAAATCGAAGAAAGCAAAAAAAGAATTCTTGAAAGTTGCAAAATTGGAGAGATGTTGGGAGCTTATTGTGTGGTTTTTCATCCAGGTTATTATGGCAAAATAGGGGAGGAAGAAACTTATGAGAATATTAAGAACGCAATATTAGAAATGCAAGAAGAAATAAAAAAGAATAAATGGAAAATAAAACTTGCTCCAGAAACTACTGGAAAGGTTAATGTTTTCGGCAAAGAAGAAGAGATTTTAAAACTTGTTAAAGAAACCAAATGCTTTTTTTGTGTTGATTTTGCCCATCTTTTAGCAAGAAGCCAAGGTAAAGAAAAGTATAGTGAGATGTATGAGAAGTTTAAATCATTCAAAAGTTTACATTGTCATTTTTCTGGAATTGAATGGGGGGAAAAAGGAGAGAGAAGGCACATTATAACCCCTGAAAATGAAATTAGAAAACTCCTTAAAATTTTGCCTAAAAATAAAGACATTGTAATAATAAATGAAAGTCCTGAGCCAATTGAAGACTCTGTTAAAAGTTTGAAAATTTTAAATAAGCTTGCTTAGAAAATATCAAGTTCTCCATAATTCTTATACATATTATCTTCTCTTTTATCTTTCTCTTCAATATCCTTTTCACTTTCCTTATTATCATCTTCGGAATTTTCTATTTCTTCAATATTTTTGTTTTCTTCTGCCATTTCATTGTTTTGCTCTTCTTTTTCCTCAATAATTGCTTCTTTCTCTTTTGTTTTCTCTTTATTTTCTTCATTCTCCTTTCTCTCCTTTCTTTTTTCTTCTCTTACTATTTTAAGACACTCTTTACAATAAACATCTCTTCCTTCTTCTGGTTTAAAAGGAACTTCTGTTTCTTTATTGCACCTTGAACATCTCACTTTATATAGAATCCTTCCCTTTTTATCTCTTTTAACTTCTTCCATATTTTCTTTAACACTTTCTTCATAATTCTCTAAGGACTTTTTTTCTTCTTCTGGTTCTTCTTCTACTTCAATAGCATATTTTTCATCTAAGCCCGCCCCTCTCAAGTTTTTTTCCTCTAATTCTTTAACAAATTTTGAGATTTCATGAGCTTTATCTGCATTTACTGAAATAGAATCTATACCTAATTTAACTAAATACTCTACCATCCCCTTTTTACTTCCTGCTTGTCCGCAAATAGAAGTCTCAACTCCATGCTTTTTACATACTTCTATAACTTTTTTTATTTGCGACAAAACTGCTGGATGTGTTTCATCATATAAGTATTGTACCTCTTCATTATTCCTGTCAACTGCAAGAGTATATTGTGTCAAATCATTAGTTCCAAACGAGATAAAATTTATACCTTCTTTGCATAAATTTTCTATAATCTGGACTGCTGCAGGAGTTTCCACCATCACCCCAGGAATAACATCAAGATTTAATTCTTCAATTATTCTTTTAACTTCCCTAACTTCCTCAACACTTATGACTTGTGGTAAAAGAATGCCTGTTCTTTTTTTGACTCTTGAAATTGCCCTTAATTCTGCTTTTAATATCTCTTTATATTTCAAGCTGTATCTTATACCATGCATTCCTAACATTGGGTTTCCTTCTATTTCTTGAGGAGAACCTTCTAAATTCCTATACTCATCTGTTCTTATATCAGATGTTCTAATCCATAATTCATCAAAATATTCTGCAATCTTACTTAATCCAGAGAAAAGTAACGCTTCATATTTATCAAGCTCATTATTTTTATAAAATCCAAAAGGGTGTTTTCCAGATTCAGCTATTAAACCTTCTAATCTTATCAAGCCAACTTTCCTGCAGTTTGTTTTTGCTGCTCTTTCTGCAAATGTCGGCAAATCAACCATAACTTTTATTTCAGTTTCTGTATCTACAATAGGCAGGATTTCAGCTTTAATATCTTCTTTTAATTCTCCCTCATAAATCTCTCCATTATAGCCATTAACGATAACTTTCATCCCCTCTTTTAAAATTTCTGTAGCATTTTTGGTTCCTACAACACATGGAATTCCCATTTCCCTTGAAACAATAGCTGCGTGGCTTGTCATACCTCCTTCATCTGTAACTATAGCTGAAGATTTTTGCATTGCTACAACCATGTCAGGATTTGTCATTTCTGTCACTAAAATATCTCCTTCTTGAATTTTATTTAAATCATTTTTTTCCTTTATTATTTTGACAATTCCAGAACCAATCCCAGGAGAGGCAGGAGTTCCTTTAACTAAAACTTTCCCTTCAACTTTTTTCTCAACTTTTTTTTCTTCTCCAAGAGTTGTTATGGGTCTTGTTTGTACAATATAAATTTCTCCAGAATCAATTGCAAATTCAATATCTTGCGGTTTTTTATAATGCTCTTCTAATTTTAAAGCTAAATCAGCTAATCTTTTAATTTCATAATTTGTCAAAACTTTTTGCTTGCTCCTTTCTTCTGTTAATTTTACAATTTGATTTTTTCCAGAAGAATCTCGGACAATTGCAACTTTCTTTTCAGCGATTTTTTCCCCTAATATTTCTAAATCTCTTGAAACAACATAATGGTCTGGCTTAATTCTTCCTGAAACAATTCCCTCACCTAAACCAAAAACCGCCTCAACTACTACATTTTCAGGATTTCCTACAGGGTTACGAGAAAAAATTACTCCAGACTTATCAGAATTAATCATTTTTTGGACAACTACTGCAATTAAAACATTTTCATGCTCAAATTTTTTCTTTACCCGATAATAAATACTTCTTGCAGTAAAAAGAGAAGAAAAACATTTCTTAACTGCATTTATTAATTCATCATTACCTTTCACATTCAAAAAAGTATCTTGCTGTCCTGCAAAAGAAGCTTCAGAGGAGTCCTCTGCAGTTGCTGAACTTCTCACTGCAACAAATGCTGGCTCTGTCATCTTCAAGATAGATAAAGCTCCATCAGAAACATTTTTTAAATTATTTTTATCTAAAGAAAGAATGTCGTAAGATTCAACAATCTCCTCAGCCAAATCTTCTGGTAAATTTTCTTTTTCTATCATTTCTCTAATTTTATTAGAAGCTTCTTGTAATTCCTGGGTGTTTTCTACATCCAAATTTTTAAGTATATTGTAAATTTCTTCTTTTAATCCTGTTTTTTCTAAAAAATAAGAATAAGCTTCAGCAGTGATTACAAACCCAGGAGGTACAGGGAAGCCTGCATTAGTCATCTCTCCAAGATTTGCTGCTTTTCCCCCCACCAATCCCACATCTTTGATAGACAATTCAGAAAACCATTTTACATATTTATCCTCTACCTTTACCTCTTTTTCCATATTTAACACAATAAAATTATATTAATAAAGTTTTCTTTTTTACTATAACTTTATGGAAGCTCATTCAAAAAGTTTTTAAATTTTAAATTACTAGGTTAATTGGTAAGTTGGATAGCTAACCCCAAAAAACTTTTAGTTTTTGGGGTCCCGAAAATCCAAACTTTGTGAGGATTTTCGCGACTTCGGAACTCAGCCTTTAAATAGGCAAGGTTTCAAAAGAGTGAAACCGAGTTCTGAGGAAGGTCCACACACCCCGGAATTTATTCCGGCCATCTGTTCAAGATGGAGCGAGCCTCGAGAGAGGCCTGCCGCGAGGTTAGAGCTCTGCCACAGAAACGGCACAGCTTTTCCAGAGCAATGAATTCGTGGAAGGAGCAAGGAAGGAAAAGATTTGATGAAACGGGCAACTTCGCTGGTGCAAGGCTTTAAGCCGCAAAGACGAATGTTAGCACGTTTCGTTTGTTCCAAAAGAACAAGAAACGACAGAATGTGGCCTATTTCCAACTTACCTTTTCTTTTTATTTAATGAATAACTTTTTTGAAACTTTATAATCATTAAATTTTACTTATTTTGATATTAAAAGGTTTAATTTATTCGAATTCAGAACCTTTCGTTTTTCTTTATTAATTGTAGAGTTAACAGAACGAAACCCTAAAGATTTTTAAATCAAGAATTATAATTAAAATAAAGGGGTGGTAGCTCAGTGGGAGAGCACTACGCTGAAGACGTAGGCGTCGGGAGTTCGATTCTCCCCCACCCCATATTCTCCTTAATGAAATTTATAAATTAAGTAGGAGAATTTAATAATAAAATTGGATATTAAAAAGATAATTTAGAAATTTTATATATAAATCTAAGCTCCTTCAACAAAATCTTCTATCTTAACTTCTTTTTTTATTCCTTTTGCTTTTAAATAATGTTGTGTAAGGAGATAAATCAAGAAACCGATTGATTTTGCAGATTTATTATTAGAAGGAACAAATTCATCTATGTTGAATGTATAATTATTTGTGTCGCAAATAGCGAAAACTGGTTTTTTTATTCTTTTAGCATCTTTAATAGCATTTTTATCTAACCAAGGGTCAATAACAAAGACCATCTCTGTTTCAAAAAAATTTGGAAGGTTTGGATTAGTTAAAATTCCTGCAGGATATTTTTTTGTGAAAACTCTAACTTCTGTTAATTCTGAAAATTTTTTAACAGCTTTCCATCCTGCTTCTCTTTTACAGACAACAATAAAATCTTCTGGATTATATTTTGATAACTTTTCGATAAATTCTTTTAGTTTTTTATCAATTAAGTTGGTATTTATGACTGCTATTCCGTCATTTCTTCTTCTGTAAACATAAGGTCTCATGTGTGGAGTAATAACCTTTGTACCTATATAGCAACCATATTTAATATAATCCTCTAAATTGACAAGAGTTTCTTTTTCTTTTTTCCTTGTTTCCTCTAATTCTTCTTTTAAACTTTTTCCTTCTTTCAAACCTTCAGCTAATTTTTTAGCACGCTTTTCCAACTCTTTCTTAATTTTCTCTTTATCTTCTGTTTTTTTAACTCCTTCAACTTTTTTTGACATTTTTAAACAAATTAAATAAAAAGCTCGGGGGTTAATGCTACTCTTTCCCTTTAAGAGAAATTTTGCACCCGATTACATAGATTAGGGTTTTTTAAGCTTTTTAAATTTAATCTTTTAGACTTTTAAATTTTGCTAATTAAGTGGTTCTGATATTTTTTAGCTAATTTTCTATTTCATAAAAAATAACCAAAGCCAAAACAAAGAATTATTTTTATAAATTTCTCTCTTCACTAACTTTTGATACAATAACACATAACAAGAATTTGTAAGGTTATCTTTAATCTCTTTTTTATTATTAAAATTTTCCTTAAAATTCTTTGCTCTTCAATTTTTGATTTAGAAGCAATTTTCACCAACCGAAGATTTTACAAAACCCCATAACAATAACATTTATAAAACCGAAAATATTAATTTTAACATGAAAAAAGGGGCATTGGAACTAAGTGTTGGAACTATTATTATAATTGTTCTTGCAATGGCTATGTTAATTTTGGGGATGGTTTTAGTTAGGAAAATAATGTGTGGTGCGATTGGACTAACAGGGGAAATTAATAGGAGAGTAATGGGAGAAATTGGCAAACTTTTTGAATCTACTGGGGGGGAGGTGGTTTGTATTGGTTCTGGAGAAAAACCAGCAGTAATGGTTCCTGGGGAGATAAATACTATCTATTGTTCAATAAGAGCTCCCCAAACTGCGAAGTATACTATAAAAATTAAAAATTTAGATGGCAGTATTGTTAGATATAATGAATTAAAAAATTGGATGATTGGAAGCGATATTTGGAGTGGCAATGTCGCTCCTGGAGATGAATTACCGAAGAAAGTTTTAAGATTAAAAGTTCCTGAAAATGCTCCTAATGACCTTATAATGATGCAGGTTGAGATATCAAAAGACAATAATCTTATTTCTACCCAACAGCTTGATTTTGAAATAAGAAGAGTTGGTTTAATAAAGGCTGCTGTTTGTTAAGCAATTCAAGATAAATAAACATAAAAAGGCTAATCCAAACTGATTATTAATCTTGAAAATAATGAAACAAAACTTAATAGGTTGGGTTTATAAAAATTTTAATATTTCTAAGGGATGGGAAATTTGCATTCTATTATTTTAGAGTTTGTTTTCTCTTTTTATTTCCTCTAATATCAAACGCGCCATCAAATAAGAGATTGTAGATTCTGCTCCCTGATTAACATTAATTAAATCTGGACATAATCCGTCGTTACACCCCCCTGTTGACTCATCATATATCATTTGATTTAATGAGTTTTTTCCTAAAAACCAGTTGAAAGAGATTATTGCATTTTCCAAATAATCCCTATTGCTTAAAATTTCATAAGCAGTTAAGCAAGCCCTAACCATAGCACAAACATCAATTGGTTGTTGATCATAAAATGCCCTTTTTCCTTCTTTGTTAAACCACCCATTATGCCCTATAGGAACAAATTTTCCATTTATTATTGTTGTCTTAATTAAAAAGTTAAGTGAATCTTGAGCTACTTTAAGATATTCTGAATTCCCTGTTGCATCATATGCTAAAAAAAGCGATTCAGGTAAAAGCCCATTAGAGTAAGTTAGTTTCGTTTCAAACCATTTCCAGTCTTCTGTTTCGTTCTCTTTATACTCTTCAATAATTGAGTCAGCCAGGGTTTTTATTTTTTCTATATTTGCTTGGGAAGGAAAAGCTTTATTATAATAATATAATCCTAAAATAGAAAAAGCCCTGGCTCTTAAAGATTCTATCTTATCTAAATGCATTAATGCCTTTTCAAAAATATTCTTAGCTTTTTCTTTTAATGGCCCTTCTAGATGAAGTGATGCATAACCACAAGCCCATAACGCCCTTCCATATGAATCTTGATGTTTTTCTTTATCCATTATTTCTAAATCTTTATTTAGATAATTGAAAAAATCTCCATTATTTTTTTGCATTTTTTCTAAAAAATCTAAATAAGTTTCAGATAATCTCAATGATTTTTTGGATTTAAAAAGAGAGTAATGTTTGGTTGTTACAATTAATGCACGAGCATTGTCATCAGTAGTATAACCAGAATTAATGTCAGGGGTTGAATGATTTGCAAATTGAATTATACCATTATTATCTGTTAATGTTTCTATATGCTTTAAAGTTATTTTAGGAAATTTCTTTTCTTCTTTATTTAGTTTTGTTATTTTTTCAAAAAGCTGAACATATTGTTGAGCCACATTTGGCCAAGTGGTATGTCGAGATAGAAGGTAAGCTCTCTTTGCCATATTTTCTCTTAAATTTGGGTTGTCAAGCAATGCAAATAAAGCTTTTTCATATTCTTTTGGTTTTTCAAAATCAACTAAGATTCCTGCGCCATCTGCTAAAATTTCTTGGGCGTGTAAAAATCTTGTGGAAATAATTGGTTTTCCTGCAGCGAATGCATAAGCGAGAGTTCCAGAAGTGATTTGATTTTCATTTAAACTAGTTGAAACATATATGTCAGTAGCTTTAAGATACATTATTATTTCATTTAGTGTAAGATATTTATTATAGAACTTTACATTTTTCTTTAATCCCAAATCTTCAACCATCTTTTTCAATCTTTCTCTATATCTTTCACCTTCTTTTTCTCTTATAACCGGGTGCGTTTCTCCAATAATTAAATAAAGAATATTTGGATATTTTTCTATAACTTTAGGTAAAGCTTTAATTACATATTCTAAGCCCTTCCCCCTATTTAATAAACCGAATGTAGACAAGATAATTTTATTTTTAAATCCTAATTTTTCTTTTTCTTTTTGAGTATCATGGAAAGGTATCTGGGGGGTTCCATGAGGAATATAATGTATTTTTTTTCTGTCCCCTCCATATTCTTTTTCAAGGATGTCTATGGCTTTCCTTGCCATTACAACAACAGCAGAACTTTTATCAAGAATAAATTTAACAACTTTTTTCTGATATTCATCTGGATCAGGCAATACACTATGGAATGTTACAACAACTGGTTTTTCTATTGTTTCAAGGAATGGGATAATGTGATTTCCATATTCTCCACCAAAAATGCCAAATTCATGCTGTATATTTATAATCTTAATATTCTGGTCTTTATTTAATCTCCTAGCTAATTTAATGTAGTCCTCTATATCATTCTGTGCAATACAATGTAAAACTCTCGAAGGATAATTGTAAATTGTTGTTGGATCTTCATTAATAGCAGTAACTGCAATATCAATTTTTGGATTGAATCTCTTTTTTATTGCCTGAGATAAGTCATAAGTAAAAGTAGCAATCCCACACTCCCTTGGGGGATATGTTCCAAAAAAACATATAAGTTGATCCCCCAGTCTTTTTTTTGACAGCCTCAGTGAGCCATCATCAGATTTTTTCATTTTAACATATAAAAAAGGGAATTTGTTGGTTTTTAAATCTTACTCTTTAGATTTGCAACTCGCTAATAGATACCAAACCTTTTTAAATCATTATACTTTTAAAACCTCTAATAAGCTCTTTTAGGGCTTTTTCTGGCTTTCTTGCCTTTGTAACAAAAGAAGAAACTGCAATTCCTTTTGCACCTAATTTTAAAGATATTTCAACATCTTCTTTTGAATGAATTCCTGCTCCTACTAAAAAACTCATCCTCAGTTTTTTTGAAAGATTTTTTATTAATTGGGGTTTGGCCTGGGAAACAGAAATTTTTCCTGCCACCAGTTCTGGTGGTTCTATTATAAGGTAGTGAGGCCTTAATTTCTCAATTTTTTGAGCTTCTTTTAAATTAGAGGCAAATACTGCTGTTTTTAATCCAACTTTCTTGCATCTTTTAATTGTTTTTTTTAAAGTGTCAAAAGATAATTTATGTTCTGAATGATTTAAAAGAACGCCTTTCCCTCCATTTGTTTTTATTGCTTCTGGCAGAATAAATCCGGTGTTTCTTCCTGGTTCAAAATAATCTGCATGTTGAGAATAAATTTTTAGTTTTGTTTTTTTAGAAAGGAAATAGATATCAGTTGGTTGTGCGCCAATTATAATATCCTCGCTAATTCTTTCAATTTTTTTTGCTAATTTTAAAACTGCTTCTCCTTGCTTGTATGTTTTGAAATTAATTATAATTATTGCCCTCATTCTTCCCAAATTATTTTTTTAATTTTTTCTGTGATTTTAAGTGGCCTCTTATTTTGCCAAATATTCCTTCCTATGGCTAAACCAATTGCTCCTGATGATACGATTTCCCTAACCTGTTTTAAGAGAACTTTTTCTTCTTTTTTCATTCCTCCTGCAATTACAACTTTTGTTCTTCCCGCATTCTCAACCGCCCATTTTAAATCTTTTTTATTTCCATTATATTTAATTTTGATTATGTCTGCTCCTAATTCCAAACCCGCTCTTGCAGCATATGCCATTAACTCGCTGGAATTTTTTCTTTTAACTGCCTTTCCTCTTGGATATATCCATGCTATAACTGGAAGATTTTTTTCATGCGCCTCTCTTTGAATTTTCTCAAATTCTTTCATCATTATCCCCTCGTATTTGCTTCCTAAATAAATTGTGTATCCAACAGCTCTTGCACCAAATTTTATTGCTTCTTCCACAGTACATAATTGTGTTGAGATTGGCTCGCCTTTAACAAGATTTGTTTTTCCATTTAATTTTACAATCAAGGGAATTTTCTCTCTCTTTATTTTGTCCAGATATTTTTCTACAATTCCTTTTTGCAATATCACTGCGTTATATCTTCCTTTTTTTGCTATATCAAGAATATATTCTGGATTTACATTTTTATCATTAAAATCTGTCGGGCCATGTTCCAATCCTTGGTCATAAGCTAAAAAAAGTGCCTTTCCTTTTCTTAGAATTTTATTAAGTTTTATCATTTTATTTTTTTCCTTTATTAGATTTTAATTTTAAACTTAACAATTTATTTTTGGCTCCAAAATATCTTAAAACTGATTCACTTTCTCTTAATCCTAATTCTAAACTTTCTTTTATTGTTTTTCCAGCAATTTGGCCTGCAACAAATCCTGATGCAAAAGCGTCTCCTGCTCCTGTTCTTTCGACAACTTTTATCCTATGCGGCTTAATTTTATATTTTCTTTTGCCATCGTAACATTCTACCTCTTTATTTTTATTTGTAATCACAACAATTTTAGGACCCATTTCATATAAAGAAGTTAAAAGATTTTTTTCTTTGGATAATAGAGAGGCTTCCTCTTTATTCAGGATGAGAATTGTCGTTAATTTTAATAAATCTTCAATTTTTTTGTTTTTAATTAAATATTCTGAAGGATTAAATGCAAGTTTTGTTCCTTTTTTGATTAAAATTTTTGCTAATTTTTTTTGAGTCTTGAAACTTTCTCCAAGTAATGAAGAGTAATAAAGCCATTTTGTTTTTATTCTCTTTAAATTTAATTCTTTGAAACTTAAGTTATTGTTGAGCCCTTTATAAGTCAGGATAGTTCGATTATGCTCCTTACTATCTAGAATTATAGAAATTCCAGTTAAGCCTTTGTCTTGTTTTCCTAGAAAAGTTATTTTTTCTTTTTTTAATAAGTTTAATATCTTGCTTCCATTTTCGTCGTTTCCTATCTTGCCTATATAACCTGTTTTAAATCCCAATCTTGAGAAAGCGACTGCAGTATTTGTTCCGCCGCCGCCGATATCCACCCTTAAATCTTTAATTAAAATCTTGCTTCCAACTGGATAGCTTAAAAAATTTTTTTTCTCAGCCACGTCGGTATTTACAAATATGTCAACTACTGCAGAACCAAAACTTATCACATCAAACATTTCCTCTTTTATGGATTTTATTTATAGTTAATGGTATTTTAGATTAATAAAATTATTGGTTTTTGGCTCTGGTGAAAACCTCTTCAAAATATGTATTTTAGTTTATTGAATTGCTAACCTAATTAATTTGTGTAAAGCATAGAATTTCAGCAAAGTTTGGTTTCTAAGTTTTTAAAAATCTTCAAATAAAAATCATTTCTATAAAAAGAATTGAGTTACAATATTGATTAAATGGATACAAAACTAAAGAACTTAAATTTTACAGATAGACTAAGGAAAATAGCTAAAGGTGTTATAAAAAGAGGAAAGATTATTAGAGAAAATCTGAGCATGATATAGCAAAATATTTTAATTGTACTTAAAAAGCAAGGAAAGAAACGAAGAAGAACAGAAGGTGATTAGAATAAGCAGGTAGGAAGTGGCTCTATCAGCATTTTAAAAATTATTAGAAAAATTCTTAAAATTTGTTAAACACTAAATTTTTATATCAGTTGAAACTGAGATTGTTATGAAAAAAAGAGTTTTAGTTATTGTTGCGCATCCAGATGACGAAACAATTTGGATGGGCGGAACATTACTGAAGAACAGGGAGAATTGGAAAACAGAAATTATAAGTTTGTGTAGAAGGGATGACAAAGATCGTGCTCCGAAATTTAGAAGAGCTTGTAGAATCTATAAAGCTAAATCTTTTATCTCGAATCTCGAAGATGAAAAATTAGAAGATGTAAAGTTAGGAGAGATAATTTCAAGGATTAATGGTTTTATCAACGATAAAACCTATGATTTTATTTTTACTCATGGCAGGAATGGAGAATATGGACATAAAAGACATAGAGAAGTTTACAGAGCAGTTAATAAAATGTTGAAGAATAAGGATTTAATTGCAAAAAAAATTTTTTTCTTCTCTTATCATAAAAGAGGGGATAAATGTGTTCCAAACTCAAAAAGAGACAAATTTATAAACCTTAATTCATTAATTTTAAATAATAAAAAAAAGATAATTACAAATGTTTACGGATTTGAATCAGGAAGTTTCGAAGAAAAAAGTTGCGGAGAGATTGAAAGTTTTAACATAAAAAAATAAAATGAGGTGTTTAGTATTATATGCATATCCTCCTGAACCTGATGGCCAAAGCCTCCAGGGACATTTATTATATAAAGGATTGCTCTATCACGGACATGAATCTGTTCCTTGCCATTTTAAAGAAAGCTTACAAAAAAAATTTTATTTAAAACATTTAAAGCCAGATGTTGCGTTTGGGATTGGTTTCTGGGGAAATGTTCCTGAGATTGTTCAAGAGCCACTGAAACATAATATAAAACCAGTCCCTTGGTTTAATTCCGACGGATGGGTTGCAAATTATCAAGAGGAGTTTAATAAGCTTGAATTAATGTTTACGACGAGCGAATGGGTTAAACAAGTTTATAAGAGAGATGGGGTTGATGTTAGCAAAATAGTTCCAATGCATATAGGAATAGACACGAATTTGTTTAGGCCGATAAACAATCCTTCCCTTAATTCAGCTATCAGAAAAATGTTTGGGGTTAAGAAAAATGAAAAGATGATTTTAACTGTTGGTGGGGATGTAACTTCAAAAGGAGCCCAAGAAATGATGAGGGCTTTAGCTAAAATTAATGAGGAATTCAAAGATTGGAGATATATTTGCAAGAGTTGGCCAAGTGAATGTGCTGAAGATTGGCATGAACACGAGATAACTTTAGCAGAAGAATTGGGAATTAGAGATAAAGTTGTTTTTGTTGATGATGAATTCACTCAAGAGTTTATGGTACATTTACTTAATGCTTGTGATATTTATGCCGCTCCTTCAAGACTTGAAGGTTATGGAATGATTCAAGTTGAGGCAATGGCTTGTGGCAAGCCAGTAATCTCTATAAATAAGATGGGCCCTTCTGAAACAATTATCCATAAAAAGACTGGATTTTTAGCAAATCCATCTGAAGAAGTGAAATTAGAAGAAGAATGGGTTTATCCTCACATGGGTTTTGAAAAGAAAAAGCTTATTAAATTTGATTCTCCAAAAACTTTTGCATATCGTGCTGATATCGATGAATTGGCTAAATACACCTTAAAACTTCTAACAGATGATTCTTTAAGAGAAAAAATGGGAAAAAATGCAAGAGAACATGTAGCTAAAAATTTAGATTATAAATTAATTGCAAAGAAAATAGCAGAAATAACAGCAGAAAGATTGGATTTAAAAAAGGCACCTCTCGTTAATTAAAGATTTATAAGCAAGAATGTAGCTCCCTGCATTCCATGCTTGATAATATCCATACATTTTTTTTGTTTTTGGATGAATCCATTCTGGAAAGTTCCCTTCTAAATTTTCCTCTGCTACTTTTAATAATTCTTTTTCAGCTTCTTTAAGTTTATTAAATTTAATTAATGCGAGAACATAAAAGGAACCTATAAAAGGCCAGATACCGGCGTTTGAATAATTGTAAGGTTTTCTTGCGTCACAATCTTCAAAATAATCGTGCCACCCTTTTTGACCTTTTTTAATTGGGGGGTAAATAGCTTTAATTGGAAATGGTCGATTGATTTTTTTCTCTTTAATATAATTTAAAATTTTTTCTCCCCTTTTTTTATCTGCGAGTTCAAAGATTATTGCAAGCAGATTACCAAAAGAATCAAACCAGGTTTCTAGCTCTTTATACTGATTGTGATTTTTCCACCTCCATGGCAAATAGAAATTTTTATTCCAAAGCCTTACATCTTTGTCATAGTTAATTAGCTTCTTAACTTTCTCTGCCTCTTTTTTCTTTCCTATAAGATTTAAAACTTTATAGTATAACGCGTGAGTATAAATGGTGTAGCCATATTTATGTGGAAAAGCATCTTGCCAATCTGTCGTCGGTAATTGAATTAAAAGATAATTATTTCCCCAATCTTGGGAAGCCAACCAATTCAAAGTTTTTTTAATAATATTTTCTTTAAATATCTCTCTACCATATTTCCCTTTATAAGTGTATTGTCCTATAATAAACCATAATGAAGAATCAATTGACAAAAAATCTATTTGTGGTTTTTTAGATTCAAGTTTGAGAACTGCATTTGGAATTTGTCCTAATTTACCTTGATACTTCGTTAAGGTTAATAAACTTCTTTTGAACTCTTTTTTAAATCGTTCGCCTAACAAACTTGCTCCTATAGAAGTAATTATTGAATCTCTTGCCCAAATTCCCTTGTAACCCTTTGCTCCTCCAGATGCATAAAAACCATAAGGAGTAGAAACATCTTCTAAAACATCTATTGATTTATTATAACATTCCTCTAATTTTTTTATCATTTTAACTTTTTTATTTTATCTGAAATTGGAGTTTCTCCCATTTTTGTTTTTTTAATTAAAGATAAATAATATCCTAAAAAATCTGCAAAATAGAAGCAAAGGAACATTCTTTCCTCTTTTTTAAAATTTTCAAAGGGAAATTCATAGAAATTTTTTATATACTTTTTAAAAAATTTTATTTGGGTGGAAAAAGGCATAGTTTCTTGTTTGTCTATTATAAGGACAGGATAAAAGATTTTTGAAGGTAAAGTTTCTAACTCGTTATGAAAAAGTTCTGTTATTAAATTTGAATGACATAATATTTTTGCATCTTCTTCCAAAGATGTTTGAAGACGATACGCTATTGGATAAAAATAAGGGGTAGAATAAAACAAGGGTAGCTTGTATTTTAATTTTCTCGCCACTTTTTTTGATTCTTTTCTTATTTTCTCTTTATTTTTATTCAAGATACTTAGAATTTCTTTAACAAAATTTTTTTTAATTGCCTTTTTTTCTTGAAAAATTTTTATTAGGGGAACAATAGAATAAGCAATTGTAAATCTTTGGTGAAGATTTTCAGGAATTTTAATAATTTTTATATTTTTGCTTCTTGCTTTTTTTAATAAATCCCCCCCAGAAGTTATCACCAAACATCTCTTTGTATTTTTAATTTTCTTAAAGCTTTCTAAAACCTCTTTTGTTTCGCCAGAATAACTCACTAGAATTATGAGTTCATTATCATTAAATTTATTTAAAGGATAATTACAAACTTCAACTTCAAATTTTCCTTCAACAATTTTTTTTATAACCAAACCAGATATGTAACTCCCACCCATCCCCACCACCCTTGCTTTTTCAAAATCTTTAATAGAAGGAATTTCAATCTCATCTGCATCCTCTATAAATGCTGGGAAACTTTCAATTAAATTTAAAATTTTATTTTTCATTTTTCTAAGGCCTCAATACCTGGCAATTTTTCTCCTGCTAAAAAATTCAATAAAGCTCCTCCTGATAAACTAACATGGTTGAATCTTTTTTTACTAATTTTATATTTTTTAAGAGCATCATTTAAATGGCCCCCTCCTAGAACAGAAAAAGCTTTACTTTTTTGTATCGCTTTCAATAGAGTTATTGTGCCTTTTGCAAATTTTCTTTTTGAGGCAAAACCTGCCGGCCCTTTCATAAATATCGCTTTAACTTTTTTAATTTCTTTAACATATTTTTCTATTGTTTTGGTTCCAATATCATATATAATGTATGGCTGAGGGAATTTATCAAGGGGAAATTCTTTTCTTTTACCATTAACTTCTACTGCAAAATCCTCGGGAGTTTCAACTTTCTTAAGTTTCTTTTTTAATTTCTTTACCATTTTATCATAATTTTCAACAATTTTTCTATTCTCGCCGTCATTTTTTTCTCCAAGTTTCCTGCCTCTTGCAATAACACACATCTGTCCAAAGATGCCACAAGCTAAAACTTTATTTTTTCCTAACAACTTGATATTATCTTCTGGCTTGCTTCCACCGAGAATGTAAAGGCAGTTTCCTTTAATTTTTTTTAGAGATAAAATCTCTTTTTCTAAAAGCAAGCCAGCGCAACTTTCAAAATATTTGGGTAAAAGAACAACCGATGCTTGCTTTCTATGACAAACTGAAAATGCATCATTCACATAAACATCAACAAAAGGAAGAAAAAACTTGACAAGCTTGTTTCTTTTTCCTTTTTCTGGTTTAAATTCGTCCTTTTCCTTTCTAATATTCTCTAATAAAACTGCCTCTCCAAACTTCATCTTTTCTATAATTTTTTTTGTTTTTTTGTTAAGAAGAGAAGGAATAAATTTGATTTTAGTGTATTTGTTGAGGAATTTTGCATGTTGTTTTAAAGAAGTAAAATTTTTTTTTCCTGGCCTGCCTTGATGAGCCAAAACAATTACTTTTGCTTTCCTTTTTTTCAAATAATTTATAGTTTTTGAGGCCTCTTTTATTCTCTCTGACTCAATTATTTTTCCTTTTACAAAATCAGAATTTAAATCAGAACGTAATAAAACTACTTTGTTTTTAAAGTCAATATCTCTTAAAAATTTCATTTTATAATAAAGATTTAAATATAAATTTCTTTCCACAACCTAATTTAAGTTACTTTAAGTGTTTTATCAGCTCGACCAATCTTGTGGAATATCCGTACTCGTTATCATACCATGCTAAAATTTTTACGAGATTTCCAATTACTTGGGTTGAAAGGCCGTCAATTATCGAGGAATGTGGATTCCCAATTATATCTGAGGAAACTAATTCTTCTTCAGTATATTCAAGAATTCCTTTCATTTTTCCTTGTGCATATCTCTTAAACATATTATTTATCTCTTCTTTTGTCACTTCTTTTTTTAATTCAGCTACAAAATCTACAATACTCCCATCAGAAACTGGAACCCTCATAGCTAAACCATTTATTTTTCCTTTCAGCTCTGGAATAACCTCTACTACGGCTTTAGTTGCTCCAGTTGTTGTAGGAACAATATTGAGGGCAGCTGCTCTTCCTCTCCTTAATTTTTTCGTTGGTGAATCTAAAACTTTTTGTGTTGATGTGTAGGCATGAACAGTAGTCATAAAACCTTTTTCAATTCCATACTCATTGTTAAGAACTTTTGCAATTGGAGCCAAACAGTTTGTTGTGCAAGATGCCATTGAGATTATTCTATGCTCTTTTTTCAATTTATCATGATTAACTCCTAAAACAACAGTTATATCGGGATTTTCAGCTGGTGCAGAAATAACTACCTTCTTTGCTCCTGCTTTTAAATGTCTTGCAGCTTTTTCTCTTTCTGTAAAAAAGCCAGTACATTCAGCAACAATATCAATTTTTAATTTTCTCCAAGGAAGTTTCATTGGGTCCGGCTCATTGAAAACAAAGATTTTTTTATAACCAATTTTAATATAACCATCTCCTGCAACAACATTTCTTTTATATCTACCAAAAACAGAATCATGTTTTATTAAATAAACAAGTGTTTCAATGGGAGCTAAATCATTTATAGCAACTATGTTAAGTCCTCTCTCTAAACCTATCTTTAAAACCAATCTTCCTATCCTTCCCAAACCATTAATTGCTACTTTCATTTTCCTCTTTTATTATATAAATGGAGAGTTATTTTTAAATCTAACTACTTAAAAAAATTTTGGTTGTGTGCAATAAAAATTAAAAAAATAAATCATTCCTTAAATTCTTCTGAATTTTGAAATTCTGATATATCGATAGAATTAATTATTCCTTTGAACTCCTCAAATTTCTCTAATGGTATTCTTGTTCCAGCTTTTGTAAATCCAGTGTATCTCTCATTATTGACAAATTCCCTTATTGTTAATCCTATTTTTCCTCCAAAATCATCTAACCTCACTACAATTTCTGTTGTATCATTCTTTTTTATTTTTCCTATATCTTTTTCCATGTTCTTTTGTGGTTTTTTGATTTATAAATTTTTCTGGGGGGATGGGCCCGGGAGGAATCGAACCTCCGATCTTCTCGGTGTAAACGAGATGTCATAGCCACTAGACCACGGGCCCTTAATTTTAGATATGATTCTTTCTCTTAAAAATATTTCTGTTTTATAAATTTATAATAAGATGATTCATTAATATTTAAATGGCTTGAATAAAAACTTAAAACATAATCTGTTGTAATTTTTATATCCTTGATTATTTGCCTTAAATGTACCATTTTCATAATTTTATTAACATAATGCCTAATTTTTTTGGAACTTTAAGTATTTTTATATTTACTTAATATTGTCTATTAATTTAAAAGTATCTTATTAAAACCAGTTCTTAACATCTCCTTGTGATATTATAAAAGCTTTAATAATCATCACATTTAAAATACATTAAATTATTTAAAAGCAGCATTAATGAACTATAAGGATAAAATAGAAACTTTTATAAATTAATCTCTCTTCGAATATTTAATAATAAAAATTAAAAAGGAGGTGTGAAATGAAAAGAAAAGGACAAGCAGCAATGGAGTTTTTAATGACTTATGGGTGGGCTATTTTAGCAGCAGTAATAGTTATTGGCGTTTTAGCATATTTCGGAGTTTTTAATCCTGGAAAATATGCACCAAAAACATGTATGATAAGTGCTCCATTTGGAATGAGCTCAGGAGATTGTCAGGCCTCGGCAACAAACGGGGTCCAGTTAGCTATAACAAACGGCGCAGGAGAATCTATAACTATTTATAGTGTTTCTGTTACTAACTGTGGAACAAATAATACTCAAATGAGTGTTGCTGACGGAGCTAAGCAAACAGTGATAGTTCCATGTTCTCCAGCATTAACACAAGGGAACAACTTTAAAGGAGATGTAACAGTAACTTATAAGAGAGGAGATGCTGCATTTAATGAAACATCAACAGGAAAAATAATTCAAACAGTTGTTGCTTAAATATTTTTATTATTTTTTATTATTTTTATTTTTCTTTAATTTTCATAATTAATACTTTGGAAGAATTAATAATAATTTAATGATGTTCTCATATTTAAGGCAACCAAATCTACCCAATTCTAAGTCTTAATTTTAACTAATACCTTATTTAACAAAAATTTAAAAATATAGTTTTTATCTTATTATCATGAAAATTTTATCTTTGCATGTAGATTATATAAAATTTAAGCCATTGAAAAAAGCTTTGAAAGAACCAGAAAAATTAAAAGAAGCAGATAAAAAAGAAAAAGAAGTTAAAGAAGCTTTAGTAATCTTTACTGCTGTAGAAAAAGGCGATGTAAATGAAAAAGATTTAGTGAAGAATATTAAAGATATAGCTAAACAATTAAAAGTAAAGAGAATTGTTTTATATCCTTATGCTCATTTATCCTCTAATCTCGCAAATCCTGAACTAGCAATAGAGATTTTAAAAAAAGCTGAATCTAAACTTAAAAAAGAGAAAGAATTTGAAGTTGTTAGAGCTCCTTTCGGCTATTATAAAGAATTTGAATTAAAGTGTAAGGGGCATCCTTTAGCTGAATTAAGCAGGGAGATTAAGGAAGAAGGGAAAAAAGAAGAGATAGTAATAGAATTAAAAGAAGAGAAATACGACTATAAAAAATTATTAAAAGAAATTTCAAAATCTAAACTTGATACTTCAAAACTCAAAGAAAATGACCATAGAATTCTTGGACAAAAAATGGATTTGTTTAGTTTTAACGAGACTGCTCCAGGTTCTGTTTTTTGGCATCATAATGGTTGGATTATATGTCAGGAATTAATTAAATATTGGAGAGAGCTTCATAAAAAAGCTGGTTATCAGGAAATATCAACTCCCCAAATTTTAGATAAAAAACTATGGCAGATTTCTGGACACTGGGAAAAATATCGCGAGAATATTTTTTTGACAAAATATGAAGATAGAATTTTTGCAGTTAAACCAATGAACTGTCCTGGCGGCATACTTATTTATAAATCTAAACCCCGCTCATACAAAGAATTTCCAATGAGAGTAGCTGAATTAGGAACAGTACATAGGCAAGAGTTAAGTGGTGTTCTTGGAGGCTTGTTTAGAGTTGTTAAATTTACCCAGGATGATGCTCATATATATTGTGCAAATGAAAAGCAATTAGAAAAAGAGATTTTGGGAGTGATAGAAATGGTAGGAGAAGTTTATAAAAAATTTAATTTTCCTTATCATATAGAATTATCAACAAGACCAGAAAAAAGAATTGGAAGTGAAGAATTATGGGATAAATCTGAAGCAATACTTAAAAAAATTTTGGAAAAAAAGAAAGAAAAGTTTAAGATTAATGAAGGGGATGGAGCATTTTATGGTCCTAAAATTGATTTCCATATAAAAGATAGTTTAGGAAGAACATGGCAGACAGCAACAATCCAATTAGATATGGCAATGCCAGAAAGATTTGATTTATTTTATATAGATAAAAATAATAAAAGAAAAAGGCCAATAATGATACATAGAACTGTATATGGAAGTTTAGAAAGATTTATTGGGATTTTACTTGAACATACTTCTGGAAATTTACCAACCTGGCTTTCACCGATACAAGTTAGGGTTTTAAGCTTTACTGATAGAAACAAAAAAGCTGCTAAAAATTTCTGGGAAAAATTGAAAAAAGAAGGAATAAGGACAGATTTAGATATAGAAGATAAAACTGTTAATAGCAAAGTTAGAGAAGCAGAAATTCAACACATACCATACGTAATAGTAATTGGTGACAAAGAACAAGCTTCTGGAACAATAGCAGTAAGAAAAAGGGGAGAAAAAGTTAAGTTTGGAGTAAAAGAAGAGGAGTTTATCAAGCAGTTGAAAAAAGAAATTAAAGAAAGAAAATAAATATAAGAGAACATCCAAATTGGGAGAAGGTAAAGTAGAGTTGAGAAATTTTTTCAATGGGATATTTAGTGTGGGAACAAAATCTCTGCAAAAACCCATAGCAAAACAAAAAAACCTAGAAC
>CAYZDX010000003.1:0-20945 GCA_964477565.1 Candidatus Woesearchaeota archaeon
TGGATGTTCGTGCCCCTCCTCCAATCTTTCTTCTAAAATTTTAATTTGCTTAATTTTTTCTTTTTCATATCTTTTTTTGCTTGTCTTAAATTTCTCAATTATTTTGGATGTGTATTCCCCTCCAAGAAAATGTGGAAGAATAAGATAATCTGCTCCTGCCTCATATAATTTAAATGCTTCGGAAATTTGTCTTGCAGTTAATACTACAATAGAATCTTGATTTTCTTTTCTTATTTTATTCAAGATTAAAGAATTGGTTTCAAAATCTGGAACAGTGGAGATAATAAGCTTTGCCTTTTCTATTTTTAAATCATTTAATAGTTCTGTATCTTCTGCGTCTCCATAAACACATTCTACACCTTTAATTTTTAATTTTTTTATTGTTTCTGGATTAAAATCAACAACAATATAATCTCCTTTAAGTTTTGTAATTGCCTTGAGGATAGAAAATCCAATTCTATTATATCCAAAAAGAACATATTTGTAAGATTTTTTCTTTAAAACTCTCTCTTTAATTTTTTTTCTTTCAAAGATATTAAGAGGTTTTGAAAGCAAGTTGAAAAGATAATTCGCATGTGTTATAAAGTAAGTTGAAGAAGCTATTGTGATTAAGCCGGTTAATGTTATTACAGATAAAACTTTCGTAGAAATATGGCCTAATGAAACTCCTAAAGAAGCCATAACAAAAGAGAACTCACTTATCTGTCCCAAGGATATTCCTGCCAAGAAACTTGTCCTTTTTGTATAACCGAGTATACCTAAAGGAATAAGGATTATAAAAAGTTTGAAGAAAATTACGAATAAAGAGAAGATTAAAGCGGGTTTAATTATTTCATTTATACTTGTTATGTTTGTTTGTAAACCAAGAAGGATAAAGAAAATTATTAGGAAAAAATCTCTTAATGGTCTTATTTTACAAGAGATTTCTGTGTGGTATGGTGAGAGGGAAAGAGACATTCCGGCGATTAATGCTCCTATTTCCATACTAAAACCAAGTTTGAAGAAAATTGAAGCAATAAAGAAACACCAAGCAATTGCAAATAAAAAGAGAAGCTCTTGATTTTTGGCTACGAATTTTGTAATTCCAGGAAGGACAAAAATACTTGAGAAAATTATTATAGAAAGAGTAATCAGAAGGTAGAGAATAGAATATAAATCTAAAGTTTGTGTGATATCTTTAGAAAAATATGGTAAAATAACAAGTAAAAGCATAACAACTATATCTTGTAAAATAAGAATTCCAATAGAAATTTTCCCATACAAAGATTCGAGGTCAGATTTATCAGACAAAAGTTTTGTGACAATAACTGTAGAAGAAAAAGTTAAGGCAAAAGCAATATAAAATGAGGAAAGAATTGAAAAATCAAGGAGTTTTGCAATTAAAAAACCAAAACAAGATGTAAAAATTATTTGAATTAAACCTACAATCAAAGATGCAAAACCTGCCTCCCTAATAACCTTAGGATTTAAATGTAGGCCGACAATAAAAAGAAGGAAAGTGATTCCAAACTCAGAAAGTGTAAAGATTATGTCATTTTCCATTACCATATTCATAAGAAAGGGGCTAATTAGGATTCCAGCGAGAATATAGCCAATGATTGTTGGTTGTTTTAAAACCCTAATTATGAAGGATATTGCTAAAGCAGCTAAAAAAAGCAAGCCAATTTGTAAATTTATATCTACCATCTTCTAATTATTATAGGATTTAATCTTTTATATTCTTTTTTTGCGTTTTTTAATTCAGTTTTACTTTCTGCATATATTGTTAGGAGCTTTTCTCCTTTTTTAACCCTGTCTCCTACATGTTTGTGAAGATAGATTCCTGCATACTTATCTAAGGGACAGCCGGCATTTCTTGCAATTTGATTTATTTGCTTTATTTTTATTTCTCTTATATTTCCAGTTTTTTCTGATTTAAGGTCATCTTTATATTTCGCTTCTTTAATTCTCTTTATGTTCCCTTTCTGAGCTTTTACTATCTCTTTGAATTTTTTCCATGCTTTTCCAGAATCTAAAATTTTTTTTGCTTTTTTATAGCCATTTCCTTTTTTTGCCTTTCCTGTAATCTCCAATAAAATGCCTGAAAGTTCTAATGCCCTTTCTTCTAATTTATAACAAGAACTTTCTCTTTTTAAAACTTTTATAGCATCTTGAATTTCTAAAGCAGGACCAATACCATTTCCAAGAGGCTCTTCTGTTCTTTTTTTAGAAACAGCTATTTTTATGCCGAAATATTTTGCTAATTTTTTAAATTTTTTTTCCAAGGATCTTGCTTCTTTCAAATCTATTTTGGCATTTTTTCCATAAGGCATATCTATTACAATATAACCTGCATCAACTGATATTTTCTTTGACAAAATACTTGCTAAAAGTTGTTCTTCAGGATCTAAATTTAATAACTTTTCAATTTTAATGAGTTTATCATCTGCAGGAGCTAAATTTAAGGCACCTCCCCAAACAATACACGCCCCTACTTTCTCCAAAATTCTCTTTATATCTTGAATAGAAAAATCAACCTTACAGATAGTTTCCATTGCATCTGCTGTCCCTGCTGAAGTTGTTATTGCTCTTGAAGATGTTTTTGGTATCTTAAGTCCTGCTGCTGCACAAATAGAAACAATTATAGGGGTGGTTCTTCCAGGAACTCCTCCAATTGAGTGTTTGTCTGCAATTTTTCCCCTTAACTTCAGTGTTTTTCCAGTTTCCACAATTGCCTTAATCATATCCCTTGTTTCTTTAATCGACATCCCTGATTTATAAATTGCTGAAATAAAATAAGCTATTTCTGCTCCTGTTAAATTATTTGAAATAACATCCTGCATTATTTTTTTATATTCTTTTTTGGTTAGTTTTTGTCCAGATAATTTTTTTTGAATAAATTCTAAACTTTCTGGTTTTGGAGCTATTTCTATCTCAACTTTTTCTCCAGATCTTAATTTCATTTCTTTTGTAACTTCTGAAGAAACTGCTACCTGATTTTTCCTAATTAAATTTTCAGCAATATCAACTATTGCCACCACTCTTTTGTTCCTTTTCATAAGAAAGATTCTATCATCAACATGAATACTTGCCTCTTCAGCAAATTCCCTGTTCAGAATTGCAATAGGCTTTCCTGCATACAGATCAAAGACTTTAACTTTTAATTGTGCCATTTTTCCTCTTTTTAATTTTAAGAAAAAGATGTTTTTTATATTTATCTCTTTGAAAATTGGAGTGATTTTAAATTTAAATTAATTTAAGAAAACAAACTTGGAAACTCATTTTTTCTGTAAGCATCTAAAATTAATCCAAGATATACTAAAATTAAAGGACCTAAGATTAATCCGAGGATACCAATAGAAATTAAACCTCCAATCATTCCAACCAAAATAATCGCTGATGAAATTTTAACTTTTCTTGCAATTATGTATGGCCTAAGAATATTATCAATTTGGGAAACAATAATGAAACAATATAATCCAAGTCCAACTCCAGAGATTATGTGGTTGTTCATTATTAAATAGATTACTACAGGAACCCATACAACCCATGCCCCAAGGATAGGAATGATAGCAAAAAGAATAGCAAGAACAGTTAGTAATAAAACTCCAGGCACTCCAAAGATAAGGAGACCTAATCCAGTTAGTAATCCCTGAAGAATTCCTACAACTATAAATCCATAAATAACTGAGAAAGTTACATCTTTAAATTTTTTTGAAATATTTTTATGTGTTGATTTTGAAAATGGTGATAAAGAGGCTACATAACTCTTGAATAGTTCTGCGTCCCTCATAGCAAAAAACATAACAAAAAAAACAACAACCGCCTTTAATGCAAGATTTGGAAGACTAATTAAAAATCCTGATGCTCCAGTTAAAATAGAATTTATGATATTGGAGATAAAATTATTTACAGATGAGCTTAATTCTCTTGATAAATTCATTGAAGAAAATGAAGGGAAAATATTATTTATAAAAGAAGTGAAATCAAATTTTTGCAAAAAAAGATAAAGGTCAAAAATCTGCCTTACCATTAAAGGTAAAAGAAACCAAAATGGCAGAACAATAATAAAGATAGCGAGAATTATTACAATTAAAGAAGAGATATTTTTTTCTTTAACAACAAAAAAGATTTTTCTATATAATGGGTAGAAAATATAAGCAAGAAGGAGGCCAGTAACTATGGAAGTTAAAATGGGAAGGAGTATGTAAATTGATAATGCCAAAAGAATCGATAATGCCACCAGTATAGATAATTTTTTAAATGTTCTTTCTTCTATCATAAAGAAAAAAAGATAAATGTATTTATAAAGTTATTCAAATGGAATGTTTCATTAAAAAAATTTTTGAAGATAATATTGACGAAGAGGTTCATGAACAGTTTATTAAATTTAGTCGTGGAGTTTATAAAAACAAATTCTTGGCTGAAGGAGAAAAAAAAGCAGGAAAATGGAAAATAAAAACAGGTCCAGAATATGCAAATTATTTTGTTAAAAAATGTCTCGAAAATTTTCAAGGAAATTTGGAAGTCAAAGGAATAATCATATCAACTTATGATCTCTGTAAAGATATGAATTTTGAATTTGATTTAAAAAAATATATGGGGATCAATAAATATGTGATTAATACAACAATAAATTCCGAAGATTTAAAAGATTTAATGGAAAAAAATCCCAGAATTTTTTATGGGCTTTCTTTTTCTGTTCCTGATTGTCAATTAAGAATCAAAGCTAAACCACCAAAATCAGCTAAACCATCTGCTTCAACAGAAACAATTAAAGCAGATTTTTGTAGCTTGACAACAACAAAGGGAGAGATTATTAAAGATTTGTTTTTTTTCTTTCCCAATTTCCAAAAAATCTCTGTTTCTCATGATGTTATTATAGAGGATATTGTTTATCCTGAAAATGCCCAATCTTTAAAACCAGAGGAATTAAGAGAAAGAAGTAAAAGAAAAGGAAAAATAATAAGGAAAATTTCAATTGATGGAAAAGAAGAAGTTAGGGAGAAAGAGTTTGTTGCGTGAAAATATAAAAACAAGGAAATTAGCTGGAAAATTCTTCCTTTAAGTTGTAAGAAAAGTTTTATAAACCCAATTTTCAGCATTATTATAGGGCATTCAATTATTGGTGTGGAAAATGATATTAAATTTAATTATGAATGAAAGATGCCGAAGACAAGCAAGCCAAGAGCGGGCTCATTACAATTTTGGCCCAGAAAGAGAGCAAGAAAACTTTTACCTAGTGTGAACTGGAAAGCTATAACTTATTCTGGAGAAAGCAAAATTTTGGGTTTTATTGGATATAAGGTTGGTATGACTTCTGCTTTAATAAAAGACTTAACACCTAATTCAAGAACTAAAGATAAAAGAATTGTGATTCCTGTAACAGTAATAGAGATTCCTCCAATGAAAATTTTGAGTGTAAGATTTTATAAAAATGGGATAGTAAAAAAAGAAATTTTAAATCAAAATCTTGACAAAGAATTAAGGAAAAAGATAAAATTAACTAAGAAAAAATATGATGTAGTTGGAGAGATAGATAAAGTTGAAGATTTTGATGATGTTAAGATTATTGTTTATAGTGAAGTTAAGAAAATTGGCTTTAAAAAAACTCCAGATATCATAGAACTCAGCTTGGTAGGAAGTCCTGAAGATAAATTAAATTTTATAAAGGAAAATTTGAATAAAGAGATAAATTTAGATGCATTTAATTTTGATTTAATAGATGTTAGGGGCGTAACCAAAGGAAAAGGAACCCAAGGACCTGTTAAAAGATTTGGAATAAAACTTAAACAACACAAATCTGAAAAAGGGAGAAGAAGGCCGGGGAATATTGGGCCTTGGCATCCTGCCCATGTTACTTTTCGTGTACCAATGGCTGGACAGTTGGGATTTTTTTCCAGGATAATTTATAATCTTAAAATACTTGAAGTGGGAAAGATAGCTGAAAAAGATATAAATCCAAAAAGTGGATGGAAAAATTATGGCGAAATAAAAACAAATTATTTAATTCTTGAAGGTAGTGTTCAAGGTCCGGCAAAAAGGCAGCTTTTAATTACTGCTCCTTTAAGACCAACTAAAAAACAATTAAAGAAGAAGTATGAATTAATTGAATTAAGATGAAAACCAAAATTATAAACAAAGAAGGAAAAGTTGAAAAAGAAATTGCCTTGCCAGAATTATTCTCCTCTAAGATAAGAGAAGATATATGTCAGAAATATTATCAAGCAATGCAAAAAATTCAGCCATACGGTCCCTCACCTCTTGCTGGAAGACAGCATTCAGATTCTGGAAAATTAAAAAGAAAAAGACATGCTTGGAAATCAAGTTATGGCAGGGGCATTTCAAGAGTTCCAAGAAAAATATTTTGGAGAAGAGGAAGCCAATTTTATTGGCAGGGAAGTTTTGTAGTAAGTGCTGTTGGTGGCAGGCCAGGGCATCCTCCAAAACCAGAACATTTTTTAGAGAAGAAAAAAATTAATAAAAAAGAGAAGCTGATTGCAATTAAAAGTGCTTTATCTTCAACAATATTACCAGAATATTTAAAGAAAAGATATAAGAAATTAAAAAACATCGAGATAGAAAAAGAACTTAAACTTCCTTTAGTTATAGATAGCGAGGTTTTAAAATTAAAAACAAAAGAATTTTTTTTGTTCTTGGAAAAAATTCTCGGCAAAGCATTTGAAGTGGCAATAAAAAAGAAAAAGGTTAGGGCGGGGAAAGGAAAAAGAAGGGGAAGAAAATACAAAGAAAATGTTGGTCTGCTTCTTGTATTAGGGAAAGATGAAGAAAAGAAAATTAAAGGAATTGAAGTAAGAAAGGTAAATGAGTTAGGTATAGAGGATTTTTATCCTTTAGGCAGGCTTTGTATTTATACTGAAAAAGCAATAGAAGATTTGAAAGAATTGTGGAAGGAGGAGAAAAAATGATAATAAAACCAATAACAACAGAAAAAGCTGTAAGATTAATTGAATTAGAAAATATTTTAGTATTTGAAGTAGATAGGAGAACAAACAAGAAGGAAATCAAAAAAGAATTTGAAAGGCAGTTTGGTGTTAAAGTTGATAAAGTAAGGACGCTTATGAAGGGAAATAAAAAAATAGCTTATATTAAACTAAACAAGAAAAATCCTGCTATTGATATAGCAACTAAACTTGGAATAATGTAACTAAAATGGGAAAAAGAATTATACAACAAGCAAGAGGAAAAGGAAGTTTAACTTATAGAGTTAGGAGTAAGTCTTTTAGATATAAATTAAAGTATTTAAATTTAGAAGGAAAGGCGGAGGTTGTAAAACTTTTGAATTCTCCTGGGCATTCCTGTCCTTTAGCTAAAATTAAAATTCAGGACAAAATATTTTACAATCCTGCTTGCAAAAATTTATTTGAAGGACAAGAGATAGAAATCGGAACAACTAACATAATTCCAGGCAATATAACAAAACTAAAAGCTATCCCTATAGGGATTGAAATTTTCAATATAGAAAACTCTCCAGGAGATGGAGGCAAATTAATTAGGGCAGGAGGTTTAAGTGGTATTGTGACAAAAAAAATAAAAGGGAAGGTTGCGGTTCTCTTGCCATCAAAAAAAGAGAAGTGGTTTAATGAAAATTGTAGAGCGACTATTGGTGTTATAGCAGGACAAGGAAGAACAGAAAAGCCAGTGATAAAAGCTGGGAAAAAATATTATATTAAAAAAGCAAAAGGAAAACTTTGGCCGAGAACCTCTGCTGTTAAAGTTAATGTAATTGATCATCCAATGGGCTCTGGAAGAGGAAAAAATATCAGTCATGGTTCAAAAGGAAAAACTCCAAAAAGAAATGCGCCAAGAGGAGCAAAGGTTGGAAGCTTAAAACCAAGAAGAACTGGAAGGAGGAAAAAGTAAAATGGAAGAGAAAAAACAATTTACATTCAGGGGAAAAACATTGGATGAATTAAAAGAATTAGATATTAGGGAATTCGCAAGGTATGTTAAAAGCAGAGAAAAAAGAACAATTTTGAGAAATTTTGATGTTATTGAGCGATTTGTTAAAAAATGTAAGAAATGCCAAGAAAAAGGGAAAGCAATTAGAACTCATTTAAGAGATTTGATTATTGTCCCAGAAATGGTTGGTTTAACAATACACATTCATAATGGTAAAGAGTTTGTTCCTATTAGAATTTTGCCGGAAATGTTAGGACATAGATTAGGAGAATTCGCTTTAACAAGAAAGCAAGTTAAACATGGAGAGCCGGGAGTAGGAGCAACAAGAAGTTCCGCGGCTTTATCTGTTAAATAAAATGCCAGAAGAAAAAAAACTGCCGATGACAAGAGAAGAAGCAATTTCTCTACTTAAGAGTATGCCGCAAACACAACAAGATATGAACCATTATTTAGAGTCAGAAGCGATTATGAAAGAATTGGCGAGAAAATTAGGAGAGGATGTTGAATATTGGGGTTTTCTTGGCTTGTTACATGATGTAGATTGGGCTTTAACAAAAGAAAATATAGAAGAGCATGGAATAAAGGCAGAAGAAATTTTAAGAGAAAAAGGTTTCTCCGAGGATTTTATAAAGATAATACAATCACATGTTTATGGCCATACCTCTTCTTTCAAAGATAAAAAAAGAGAAAAGAAAGTTGAGCATGCATTAGCAAGTTCTGAAACAATAACTGGATTGATTTATGCTTATGCTTTAATGAGAGGGAAAAAAATAGAAGATATGGAAGTTAAGGGCTTAAGGAAGAAATTTAAAGATAAAAGTTTTGCAGCTAATTGTAATAGAGACATAATTAAAGAGATCGAACTTCTTGGAATAAGTTTAGATGAATTTTTTGAATTATCAATAAATGCTATGAAAAAAATTAAGGAGGAAATAGGATTGAGTTAAAATGACAGAAAAAATTAAAGAAAAAAATAATGTTAAAGAGCAAAAAGAAAGCAAAATTGAGAAAGAAAAGAGCAAAGAAAAAGTAGAAAAAAATAGTGAGAAGCAAGAAAATAAAGAAAGAAGTAAAATAGAAGAAAAAAGAAAAGTTGAAGAGAGAAAAAAAGAGAATAAAGAAGAAAAGGTCAAGGAAACAAAAGAAAAGAGGGGGGCAAAGAAAGAAAAGAAAGAGAAAGCAATAGTAAATGGAAAAGATTTGCCTATATCAACAAAGCATGCCGTAGCTATATGTAAATTTATAAAAGGAAAGAAAATTGAGACTGCAATTTCAGAGTTACAAGAGGTTATAGAAAGGAAAAGAGCAATACCAATGAAAGGGGAAATACCACATAGAAAAGGAATGGAAAGAGGACGATATCCTGCTAAAGCTTGTAAATTTTTTATTAAACTTTTAAAAAGCTTAAATGCAAACTCTGATGTTAATGGACTAAATGAGCCAATAATTAAAGAAGCAATAGCCAACAAAGCTTCTCGTCCTTATAGGAGGTTTGGCTCTCGAAGATTCAAGAGGAGCCATGTTTATCTTGAAGCTAGAGAAGAAGAATTGAAAGAGAAATCAAAGGAAAAGAAAGCAGAAGACAAGTTAAAAAAGGAATTGGAAAAGAAAAAAGAAACAAAAGAAGAAAAAGACAAAAGAGAAAAGGAAGCAGTAAAGAAAGATAGTGAAAAACAGGATAAAGAAAATGAGAAAGTAGAAGAGAAAAGTGAGGAAAAAGAAATAGAAGAAAAAGGAAAAAATCAAAATAAATCTGAAAATATAAAGTAAAATGGAAGAAAGAAAATTTGTTCAATTAAAAAAAGATGAATATGGAGTGAAGGAGTTTATTAAAAAACAACTAGGTAAAGGAAAAATGAGCAGTATTAGGATAGAGTATACTCCAATTGGGGAGAAGATAATAATAACTACAACAAAACCGGGATATATAATCGGAAGGAAAGGAGAGAGAATCAATGAGCTAACAGAGATATTAAAAAAAAGATTTAATCTCGAAAATCCTCAAATTGAAATACAGGAAATAAAAAAACCAGAATTTGATGCCCAGTATGTTGCAGATGAAATTGCAAATTCCTTGGAAAGATTTGGAAGTTTAAGATTTAAAGTGATATCTTATAGAATGTTAGAAAGGATAATAAAAGCAGGAGCATTGGGAGTAGAGATAAGAGTAAGTGGAAAACTTCCAAGTGAAAGAGCGAGGTCTTGGAGATTTGCATATGGTTATTTAAAAAAATCTGGAGAAACTTCAGAAATAGTAGATAGAGCAGAAGCAAAGGCAGAGACAGTTTCAGGAACTATTGGAATAAAAGTTGCAATATTATCTCCTGACAAGAAAATTCATGATAAAATTGAAATAAATGAAGAAATGATTAAAACTTTAAAGGAAATAGAAGAAAAATTAAAGGAAGAAAAGCAAAAAAGTTAAAATGGCAGTACTAAAGATGAGAGATGTTAAAAACATGAGCAAAAAAGAAATAGAAGAAAAATTAAAGGAATTAAGATTAGAGTTAATGAAAAAACAAGAAAAAATAAGAAACAAAGAAATTAAAAAAGCCATAGCAAGATTATTAACTGCAAAAAAACTTAATAGTCAAACATAAAAAATGGATATATGTCCTAAATGCGGACTTCCAAAACAAGCCTGCATATGTGAAGAGATAGCGAAGGAAGAGCAGAGAATAACAATAAGAACAGAAAAAAGAAGATTTGGAAAGATAACAACAATCATCAGCGGATTTGACAAGGGAGTTAATTTAAAAGACTTAGCAAAAAAATTAAAAGCAGAGATGGCATGTGGTGGAACAATTAGAGGAAACGAAATAGAGTTACAAGGAGACCACACAAAAAAAATAAAAGATACTTTAGTCAGGCTTGGATTTAGAGAAGACCAAATAAACGAATAAAAATAAAATGAAAAAGAAAGAAGAGAAGAAAAATATAGACATCAATACAAAAAATCCTACTGAGAAGTGCGATGATAAAGAATGTCCAGTTCATGGAAATTTAAAAGTTAGAGGAAGAACTTTCAAAGGATATGTAACTAGAAAATTTCCTAGAAGGATAACAATAGAATTTGAGAGAGTTGTTCCTTACAGAAAATATGAGAGGTTCTTGAAAAAGAAAACAAGAATACATGCAAGATTACCAAAATGTCAGGAAGATAAAGTGAAGGAAGGAGATTATGTTTTGGTGGGGGAATGTAGGCCCTTGAGTAAATTAATACACTCTGTATTTTTAAAAAAAGTTAAGGAGGAAAAATGAAAACAATTTCAGCAAAAGCAACCAGAGCTTTAAATATTGGAAGTAAAGTTATAGCTTGTGATAATTCAGGAGCAAAAATAGTAAAGATAGTATCTGTCAAAAGAGCAAAAGGGAGGAAAAGAAGGCAGGTTTCAGCTAAAATTGCTGATTGGGTAAAGGTTTCAGTAAGAAAAGGAAAGCCGGATGTGAAAGGGAAGGTATTTGATGCAGTTATTGTAAGAGTAAAAAGGCCATATAGAAGATTAACCGGAGAAAGGATATGCTTTACAGATAACGCAGTAGCCTTGCTTAAAGATGAAAAAGGAAATCCGAAAGGAACTCAAATTAAAGGGCCAATAGCAAGAGAAGTTTCTGAAAGGTGGAAGGAGGTAGCAAGAATTGCCAGTATTGTTGTTTAAAATGAAAAAAAAGTTTTCAAAAAAATGGAAATCAAGCAAACAAGTTAGAAAACAGAGGAAATATTTAGCTAATGCTCCTTTACATATAAAAAGAAAATTTTTGTCTTCAAATTTAAGTAAGGAATTAAGGAAAAAATATGGGAGAAGGAGTTTTGAATTGGCTAAAGGAGACTTAGTTAAGGTTATGAAAGGAAGTTTTAGGGGTAAAACAGGAAAAGTAAATAGGGTTGATTTGAAAAAAGGAAAGGTTACGATAGAAGGAATTCAAAGACAGAAAAAAGATGGAACTAAAGTAGGGGTTTATTTTAACCCAAGCAATTTACAAATTCAAGAATTGAACCTAAGCGATAAAAAAAGAGAAGCATCTTTAAAAAAATTAAAAGCGAAAGGAGAAGGGAAAGAAAGTAAAAAACCCAAAGAAGAAAAGAAAACTAAAGAAGAAAGCAAGAAAGATAAAGAAAAAGTTGAGAGAAAAGATAGGTCTAAGAAAAAAGAAAAATCTTGAGGAAAAAATGCACATAAAAAGGAATGAGATACCAAAAACTTGGCCTTTGCCAAGAAAGGGAACAAAATTTGTAGTTGTACCTTCACACAACAAAGAGAATTCGATCCCTCTTTTAATAGTCCTTAGGGATATTCTCCAAATTGTAAAAAATAGAAAAGAAGCAAAAAAAATAATTAACGAGAAAAAAGTAAAGATTAATTTTAAATTTGTTAAAGACGTAAAACAGGCACTTCAACTTTTTGATATTCTAACCTTAGATAATAAAAATTTTAGAGTTGTTTTTAAGAATAAAAAGTTCTCTTTACAAGAAATCGGAAACGAAGAAACCAAAATCTCTAAAATAATCGGGAAAAAAATTTTGAAGAAAAATCAAATTCAGTTTAATTTTTTAGATGGAAGCAATCTTTTAGTCAAAGAAAAAGCAAAGGTAGGAGATTCCATAATAATAAATCTGAAAACAAAGAAAATAGAAAAAATTCTTCCTTTTAAAGAAAAGGCGAAAGTTATATTCATAGCTGGAAAGCATATTGGAGAAGAAGGGAAAATAAAAGAGATTAAAGAAGGGGAGAAACTTATAAAAGTTGAAGTGGAAGGAAGAGAAATAAATGCTGAAAGAAAGAGTTTAATGGTTATTAGTTAAAATGGAAAACAAAGAAAATAAGATGAAAGAAATAAAAATAGAGAAAGTTGTTTTAAGTATCGGAGGAACTGGAGAAGCGTTAGATAAAGGAGAGAAATTATTAAATAGACTTACATCCCAAAAACCAGCTAGGAAAAAATCAAAAAGAAGAATTCCTACTCTTGGTGTAAGGCCCGGCTTAGAAGTTGGTTGTATGGTAACATTGCGAGGAAAAAAGGCATTGGAATTATTAAGAAGATTATTGCAAGCAGTAGATAATAAGATAAAAGAAAAACAAATTTCAGATAATACATTTTCTTTTGGAGTAAAAGAATATATAGAAATTCCGGGGGTTAAGTATCAAAGAGATATTGGAATTATTGGATTTGATGTTTCAGTAACATTTGCAAGAGCTGGAAAAAGAGTAATAAAGAGAAAAATCAAAAGAAGCAAAATACCAAGAAAACAGATGGTAAAAAGAGAAGAAATAATAGAATATTTAAAAAATAAATTAAATGTTACGATGTTGGGAAAAAAATGACAGCAAGTGATTGGAAAAAAATATTAAAACAATTGAAGAGCAAGCCAGCGAAAGCTAAAAAATTTTTAAAACATAACAAACCAAAAGAAAGAACTACTGGAATTGCAAAACTTAAGTGTGAGAGGTGTGGGAGATTCGGGGCCCATATCTCTTCTTATGGTTTAAATTTATGCAGACATTGTTTCAGAGAAATTGCAAAGGAAATTGGTTTCAAAAAATATTCATAGGAGGTAAAATGAGTCAAGATGTTGTTGCAGATGGAATAAATATGATAATGAATTGTAAAAAAGCGAAAAAAGATTCTCTAGAAATAAAGAGATATTCAAATTTGCTAATTGAAGTTTTAAAGATAGCTAAAAGAGAAGGTTATATAGACTACTCTCTTGACGAGAAAAACAAAGTATTAAATGTAAAGATAACTAAACTTAATAAATGCCAAGCAATTAAGCCAAGATTTTTTGTTAAAAAAAACACAATAGAAAAATATGTCAGGAGATATCTTCCTTCAAGAAATTTTGGGGTTATAATAATTTCAACAAGTTCTGGGCTTCTTACACATCAAGAAGCAATAGAAAAAGAAATTGGAGGAAGTTTAATTGCTTATTTTTATTGAAATGACAGAGAAAAAGAAAAGGAAAAAAATTGAAGAATTTATTAAAATTCCAGAAGGAATTGGTGTGAACTTAGATGGAAATATCCTTAAACTGAATAAGGATGGAAAAGAAATAGAAAAGAAATTACCATATATCCCAGAAATTAAAGAAAACGAGTTGGTTTTTTATGCTGAAAAACCAAATAAAATAGATAAAAAAATGATTAAAACTTCTATAGCTCATATTAATAATATGATTAAAGGTTTAGAAGAAGGTTATGAATATAAACTTAAAATATGTTCTGTCCACTTTCCAATGAATGTTAGTGTTCAAAATAATAAAGTGATTATTAAAAATTTTTTAGGAGAAAGTGTTCCAAGAGAAGCGAAAATTGTTGAGGGGGTTGAAGTTAAAATAAATGGGGAGGAGATTGTTGTTAAGAGCCATGATAAAGAAAAGGCTGGACAAACTGCAGCAAATATTGAGCAGGCAACAAAAATAAAGAACAGAGACAGAAGAATTTTTCAAGATGGAATATTCATAACTAAAAAAGAAAAGGGAAGGAAAGAAAAATGAGCAAGAAATTTGTTAGAAGAGGAACAAAAGAATTTAAGAGATTAGGGAAAAATAGTAAGAAAAAACAAAAATGGAGAAGGCCAAGAGGGAGGGACAACAAGCTTAGAGAAAAAAAGAAAGGAAGACCTAAAAAAGTGGAAATTGGATATAAGAAGAGTAAAAAAGAAGCTGGAAAAATTAAAGGAAAGATTCCTATTTTGGTTAGGAATATAGAAGATGCAAAAAATTGTGAAAAAGGAGATTTAATTATAATAAGTAAGACATTAGGAAAGAAAAAAAGGCAAGAGATAATTAATATTATTAAAGATAAAGTTGAAATTTTGAACAAATGAACCTAAAAAAGAAAAGAGAATTAATTGCAAGAACATTAAAAGTAGGAAAAGGAAGAATAAGAATAGATGAAACTTCAATTAATGAGATTAAAGAAGCAATAACAAGACAAGATATTAAAGAATTAAAAAGTAAAAAGATTATAAAGACAAAGGAGAAAGGGGGGAGGAAGAAAAAAGAAAAAAGAAAAACAAAAAGGAGAAAAGGGAGCAAAAAGAAAAAAATTAATACAAGAAAACAAGATTATGTCAAGCTTACAAGAAAATTAAGAGAGTACATTAAAAATTTAAAAAATAAAGAACAATTAGACAAAGAGCAATATAGGGATTTAAGAAAAAAGATAAGGGCAAAAAATTTCAAAAGCCTTGCTCATTTAAAAGAATTCATTAGGAGTTATAAAAAATGATGAAAAGGAGAAAAGAAGGAAAAACAGATTATAAAGCAAGAATAAGCTTACTGAAAAGTAGCTTTCCTAGAGTTGTATTTAGAAAAACAAACAGATATATTATAGGACAATTAATTGAAAGTAAAGAAGCAAAAGATAAAATAATTACAGGAGTAACTTCAAAACACCTCATTAATTATGGTTGGCCAAAAGAAAAAGTAGGAAGTTTAAAATCAAAGCCAGCTGCTTATCTTACTGGTTTTTTATTGGGAAAAAAGTTGTCTGATTTAAACAGGGAAGAAGTGATTCTTGATATTGGATTAAATAGAAGTATTGCTAAATCAAAAATATACTATTTTGTCAAAGGGTTAGTAGATGCGGGAATAAATCTAAAAGTTAGCGAAAAGATGCTTCCAAAAGAGGAGGAATTAGATATTCCTAAAGAAATTAAACAACAAATAGAAAAAAAGTTTGTATAAAATGAAAGAAAAAAAGATAGAGAAAGAAGAAGTTTTGCCAGAAGAGGAGGTAGAAAAGAAAGAAGAAGCAAAAAAAGTAGAAGCTGAGAAAGAAGAAGCATCTTCGTGGATTCCAAAAACAAAACTCGGTAAGCTTGTTAAAGAAAAAAAGATAAAAAATATAGATGAGGTCTTAGAAAATTATAAAATTTTAGAACCAGAAATAGTTGATAATCTAATAAATATCAAATCTGATTTATTAAATATAGGGCAGGCAAAAGGGAAGTTTGGTGGTGGAAAGAGGAGAATATGGAGGCAAACTCAGAAAAAAACAGCTGAAGGAAATGTTCCAACTTTTTCTTGTATGGCAGTAATAGGAGATGAAGAGGGGCATGTTGGAATTGGTTTAGGTAAAGCAAAAGAGACCTTGCCAGCGAGAGAAAAGGCATTAAGAAAAGCAAAATTAAATATTATAAAAGTTGAAAGAGGTTGTGGAAGTTTTGATTGTTCTTGTAATGAGCCACATTCTATTCCTTTCCAAGTTGAAGGGAAATGCGGTTCTAGTAGGGTTGTTTTAATACCTGCTCCCCAAGGTACTGGATTGGTTATAGGTGATGAATGTAAAAAAATTTTGAGACTTGCTGGAATTAAAGATATTTATAGCAGAACTTTTGGACAAACAAGAACAACAATAAATCTTGCAAAGGCATGTATAGATGCTCTAAAAAAAACAAGAAAATCTAAAAAATGATAGCTGCAATAAGAATTAAAGGAAAGGTGGATGTACCAAAAGACATAGAGGAAACCCTATATAGATTAAGGTTAAGAAGAAAATATGCGTGTGTTATTTTTAATGAAGAAAAATTTAAACCAATACTTAAAAAAGTGAGGGATTATGTTGCTTATGGAGCAATAAACGAAGAAACATTGAAGGAATTGATAAAAAAAAGAGCAAAACCTCTACAAAATAAAAAAGTTAATGTAGAAAAAATAATAGAGAATCTGAAAAACGGAAAAAAATTGTCTGAGACAGGAATAAAACCTTTTTTCAGATTGCACCCTCCAAGAGGGGGGATAAAAAGTAAGGAACATTATCCAAAAGGAGTTTTAGGAGAAAACAAAAAAATAAATGAACTAATTTTGAGGATGTTATAAAATGAAACTGAAAAAAAGAAAAAAAAGTAGGAAAAAGAGAGGAACTAGATTACATGGACATGCAATGAAAAAACATAAAGGCAAAGGCAATAAAGGGGGAAAGGGTTTAGCTGGAACTGGAAAACGAGGAGATCAGAAAAAAACATTAATCTTAAACAAAAACAAAAATTATTTTGGAAAGCCATCCATGAAACCAAAAAAGAAAAATTTGAAAGAAATAAATCTTGAAGATATAGAAAAAAATTTTCAAACTTTTGTTAATAAAGGAGAAGTTAATTTAGAAGGTTATAAGGTTTTAGGAAAAGGAGAAATTAAATCTAAATTAATAATAAAGGCAGATAAATTCTCTTTAAAGGCAAGAGAAAAAATCGAGAAAGCTGGTGGAAAAGCAATAGAACCAAAAAAAGAGGAAATTAGTATTAAAAAAGGAGAAGATAAGGGGTCTGAAGAAGATTAGTTTTTAATGCCAAAAAAAATATAAAAATAGTCAAATCTAATATAAAAAAGCAAGATAAAAGATGCCACTTAAAGAAATTTTAAAAACCCTTCCAGAGGTTAAAAAACCTGTAGAGAAAAGGGTTAGCTTTAATACAAAGCTTAAATGGACTTTAATAATACTAATAAGTTTTTTTATTTTAGCTAATATTCCTTTATATGGCCTAGCAGCAAATACCCTGGCGAGATTTCAATATCTTGCTACAATACTGGGAACTAAATTTGGGTCAATAATTAGTTTAGGTATAGGGCCCATTGTTATGGCTTCTATTATCTTGCAATTGTTAGTAGGAAGTAAAATATTGGATATTGATTTGACAACTGACGAAGGGAAAAGATATTTTCAAGGATTACAGAAGTTACTTATTCTTTTTTTCATAGTATTCGAGGCAGTTGTTTATGTTATGATGAGGGGTTTGCAGGCAACTCCTGGATATGAGTTAATAGTTATAATTCAATTGATTCTTGGAGGTTTAGCTATTTATTTTATGGATGAAGTTGTAACTAAGTGGGGTTTTGGTTCTGGTATCTCCTTATTTATTGTTGCTGGAATTGGCTTACAAATTTTCGTAAGAATGTTTCAGTTTATTAATGAAGCTGGACAAAACTGTTTATTAAGTTTCTCTACCACCCCTTGTGCTGGACAAGTTTTAGTTGTTATTCAATCAATAATCAATCAAGCCCCTCAAGAAGCTTTAAGTGCTTTGACTGTTTTGTTGGTTACAGCATTTATATTCTTATTAGTTGTTTGGGCTCAATCACTTAAAGTTGAAATTCCTCTAAGCTATGATAGGTTGAGAGGTTACAGCTTAAAGTGGCCTCTTGCTTTTTTCTATACTGGAGTTATTCCAGTAATCTTAACTTCTGCTTTATCAGCAAATATTCAATTATTTGCTGGAATGTTTGAAAACTGGTTGGGCCATCCAACTTTTTTAGGACATTTTATTCAAGGACAGGCAGTTTCAGGACTTGCTTTTTGGATCTCTCCGATTAATTTATTAAATAACATAATAAAAGGAAGTTTGAGAAGTGTTTTCATTTTAAAAGCTATCACACACCTCCTATTTTATGTTACCTTTTCAACTATTTTTGCTATCTTTTGGATGAAGACATCTGGTCAAGATGCATCAACTCAGGCAAGGAATATAATTTCATCTGGATTACAAATTCCTGGATTTAGAAAAGATGAGCGAGTTTTAGAGGCAGTATTGTCAAGATATATATTTCCTTTAACAATTATGGGTGGGGCAGCAATTGGTTTATTAGCTGCTTTGACTAATTTGTTAGGAGCATTGGTATCTGGAACTTCTATCTTGCTTGCAGTTATGATTATTTTCCAGCTTTATAATTCAATAGCTCAACAACATGCAGTTGATATGCATCCAGTATTTAGAAAATTTATGAAATAAAAAATGAACATTTCTATAAAAATATAATTTATTTCTTCTCAACTCCTTTTTTAAATCTTATTAATCCTATTTTAACAACGAATATTTTCTATGTTTGCTATACCTCTTAATATATGGTTTTGTTTATAGCCCGCCATTATACCCAGACAAACTCCAAACAAAAGACAAGATTTATTAATCTTTTTTTTCTAATTAAATTATGAAAGAAGTAATTGTTAATCTTCTTTTAAAGGAGTTAAATAAAAGAAAGTTGAACAAGAGAGATATAGAAAAACTAATTGAAACACCCCCTTCCCCAGAGTTAGGAGATTATTCATTTCCTTGTTTTGTCTTGGCAAGTAAGTTGAAAAAAAATCCAAATGAGATTGCAGAAGAATTGGCAAGGAAGATTAAGATAACAAAAGAAATCTCACAAATAAAAGCAGTAGGTCCTTATCTTAACTTCTTCATAAATAAAAAAATATTAGCTGAATTTGTAGTTAGGGAGATATTGAAAAAAGAAGATAAATTTGGTAGTAAAAAGGAAAATAAGAGAATAGTAATTGACTATTCAAGTCCAAATATAGGAAAGCCAATGCATGTAGGCCATATAAGGTCAACTATTTTGGGGGACAGTTTAAAAAAAATTTTCCAATTTCTTGGAAATAAAGTAATAGGAATAAACTATCTTGGGGATATTGGCTTACATATTGGCAAGCTGATAGTTGCATACCAATTATGGGGAGATGAGAAGAAATTAAAGAAAGAACCAGAAAAAGAATTATTAAATTTGTATGTAAAGTTCTGCAAGAAAGAAAAGTTATCAGCAGAGCAAGAATTAGAAAAATCTTCAGACCAGGAAGAAAAAGAGGAATCTCTTGATAACGAGCTGACAAGAAAAGCAAAAGAGGCGTTGAAGAAATTAGAGCTAAGGGATAAAGAGATTGTTGCTATATGGAAGAAAATAGAATCATATAGTTTAAGGGGCTTTTTAAAAACTTATAAGGAGTTGGGTGTAGAGTTTGAGGAAATTATAGGACAAAGTAAATTCTCAGAAATAGGCAAGCAAATAGTGAAAGAAGCATTGAAAAAAGGTGTAGCATTCAAAGGAGAAGAAGGAGAGATAATAGCTAAACTCAAACCACTACCAAACAAAATAATTTTAAGAAGTGACAATACCGCCTTATACTCTACACAAGACTTAGGGGCAGCAGTAGAGAGATACAAAAAATATAAGTTTGATAAAATGATTTATGTTGTCGGCTCTGAACAGCAATTATATCTCCAACAAATTTTCAAAATTTTAGAGAAGTTGGGTTATAAATGGTCAAAAAATTTAGTACATTTGCCTTTTGGTTTGTTAAGATTAAAAGAGGGCAAAATTTCAAGCAGAGAAGGAAGAGTTATATTTTTACAAGATGTTTTAGAAAAAGCTGAACAAATGGCATTAAAAGAAGTCAAAAAGAAAAATCCTAAGCTTAAAAATAAAAAAGAAGTGGCAAGGAAAGTTGGTTTAGCTGCTTTGAAATATTCAATTCTATCTAAAGAGCCGATAAAGAACATAGAATTTTCATTTTCCCAAGCTATAGATTTTGAAGGAAATACGGGCCCTTACCTCCAGTATAGTTATGCTCGTGCCTCTTCTATATTAAGAAAAGCGGACAAGAAACCTGGAAAGTTTAGAGCGGGGGACTTAAAACTGCAAGAAATTAATTTAATTAAAAGATTATCTTTATTCCCTGAAATTGTTAAAAAAGCGGGAAAACAATTAAATCCTTCAATAATCTCAAATTATTCATTTGTTCTCGCACAAGAATTCAATGAGTTTTATCATTCTTGCCAGGTTATAGGAAGCAAAGAGGAAGCTTTTCGTCTTTCTCTTGTTCAAGCTTTTAGAATTGTAATTAAGCAAGCTTTGAATTTGTTAGGAATTGAAGTTTTAGAGGAAATGTGAAAATGAAGCATCCAATAAAAGTCGGATTTAGTTTTGGATTAACTTCCGGGGTAATTACAACATTAGGTTTGATGGTCGGTCTACATTCAGGAACTCACTCAAAACTTGTTGTTTTAGCAGGAATATTAACCATAGCAATAGCAGACGCATGCTCAGATGCCTTAGGAATCCATATGTCTGAGGAATCTGAAAATAAACATCATCAAAAAACTATTTGGAAAGCAACTTTTTCAACTTTCTTTTTTAAATTCATTTTTGCATTATCTTTTGTAATCCCTGTCTTGTTATTTAAACTTTCTACTGCAATAATTGTAAGCATAATTTATGGATTATCTCTTATTGCAATTTTCAGTTTTCATATTGCTAAACAACAGCATAAAAAACC
>CAYZDX010000004.1:0-15078 GCA_964477565.1 Candidatus Woesearchaeota archaeon
TTTTTATACTCTTTTTTCTTCTCTAAGATATGCCACACCAATGCGTACATTGCGGAAAATTGTATGGAGATGGGGCTCCAGAGCTATTAAAAGGATGTAGCTGTGGAAGTCATTTTTTCTTTTATATAAAAAAGGAGCAGTATGAAAGATTAAAAAAAGAAAAAGAAATGGCAATCAATTTAAGTGAAAAAGAGAAAAAACAGATTGAGAGGGATGTAAGGGAGATTATTGGAGTTAAAGAAGAAGAACCAGTTATTCTTGATTTTGAATCGGTGAAAGTTTTAAAGCCAGGAAAATTCCAAATTGATTTGGTGAATCTCCTTAGAAAGGACAGGCCTTTAATTTATAAATTAGAGGAAGGAAAATATATCATTGATCTGGTATCCTCATTTGAAATAAAAAAGAAAGAAGATTAAAAGGGTTTGGTTTAAATAAAATTTCATAAGCTATCCTATTTGTTAAAGTAATTAAAATGAAAGAGATATTAAAAAAAGTAATAGATAGAATTAAATTAAGCGAAGAAGAGTTAGAGATTATAAAAAGTAAGACTTATGAATTTTGTGAAAATCTTAAAAAAAGATTAAAAAAGAAAAAAATTTCTGGAGAAATATTTGTAGGAGGAAGTCTTGCTAAAAAAACTTTATTAAAACAAAAAAATTATGATATAGATATTTTTGTTAGATTTGAATCTGAAAAAAATCTTTCAGATTTGTTGGAGAGTGTTTTGTCTGGATTGAAATTTAAAAGATTGCATGGCTCGAGAGATTATTTTCAAATTAAAAAAGGAAAAATATTATTTGAAATAATTCCTGTTAAAAAAATTTCTAAACCTGAACAAGCAGAAAACATTACTGATTTAAGTTACTTTCATGTCAAGTATGTTCTAAAAAAAATTAAAAAGAATGAAAAATTAATAGATGAAATTCTTTTGGCTAAATCATTTTGTCATGCTAATAAGTGTTATGGGGCAGAATCTTATATAAGGGGGTTTAGTGGTTATGCTCTTGAACTTCTAATTATATACTATAGAAACTTCCTTAGGATGATTAAAAATCTTAAAGATGTAAAAGAAAAATTGATTATAGATATGGAAAAACATTATAAAAATAAAAGAGATGTTTTAATTAAAATGAATGAAGCAAAATTAAAAAGTCCAATTATATTCATAGACCCTACATATAAGGAAAGAAATGTTTTATCAAGCTTGTCGTATGAAACTTTTTTGAGGTTTCAAAAAGCTTGTAAAGATTTTCTTTCTAAGCCCTCTGAAAAATTTTTCGAGGAAAGAAATTTAGAAAAAAAGAATTATGATTTGGTTTTAAAAGCAAGGACAGATAAACAGGAGGGAGATATCGCTGGCTCTAAACTTCTAAAGTTTTTTAAAATTATAGAAAGAGAGCTTGAAAAATATTTTTTAATCAGAGAGAAGGAATTTGAATATTCTGATGGAAAAACAGGAAAATTTTATTTAAAATTAAAGAGAAAAGAAGAGATAATAATTAGGGGACCTTTAATTAAAGATATAGAAAATACTAATAAATTTAAAAATAAGCATAAAAAAGTTTTTGTTAGGGGAGGAAGAATTTATGCGAAAGAAAAAAGTAAAAATATTAAGGTAATTTTAGAAAGATTTGTTAAGGAAAAAAAAGAATTAATGAGAATGATGGGGATTTCAGATTTGGAAATTATCTAACTCTTTAATACTCTTTCAAACATTCTGGCAAAAGCCTCTGCAAAATAATTGGAGTTTAACCAAATAGCAATTTCTTCATTATTTTCATAAGGATTTAAACTAAAAAGAATCTCGTTTCTGTCAATTATGAAAAATTTTGATTTGATATCTGTTTTTTTTGTTTTGATGTTATAATGCTTTGATACCATTTTAATTGTTTTGTCTTCTCCATTTAAGATTAATTTAATTGAAACATTATTTTCTTTTAATTTATTAAATAAATGTCTGAAAAATTTTTCTTTCTCAATTAATTCAAGAGCAGGCATACAAACTATAACTTCTTTTTCAGCATTATTAAGAATTTCGCGGGCATGAAGATAAATCTCTTTTTTTCCTTTAATTGCTCCAGTAATCTCTTCTTTTTTAATAGGATTAATTGAAACATTATACAACTCTTCTAAGATTCTATATTCTTCTTTATCTTTTAAACTTTCTAAAATTTTTATTCTTTCTTTTGTTTTTTCCATTTCTTTTCTTTTTAATTTTTCAAGAATCTGTTTTGGTTTAATTGCTATATATTTTGTTGGTTTTCCAACTTTTTCTATAGCAAATCCTTCTTTTTCCAAGCTTTCCAATACATCATAAGTTCTAGAACGGGGTACTCCGGACAATTCAGCTATTTCTCCAGCTGAGGCTGTTCCTTTGGAAAGTAATGCGAGCCAAACTTTAGTCTCGTAGATATTCAAATTAAAATAATCCTTAATCTTCTTGACTAATTCTGGTTTAATTAACATTTTATATCTCTCCCATATACTCATTAGCTAAAGATAAAAGTCTATATTGTCTAACTTGTTGTTCTAAATCTTGAATTGATAGATAAGCATCAAAGATATTTAATGCAGTTGAAAGCTTACTTCTTTTTATTGGCTCTCCATTTGTGTAAATAGGAGAATCTTCATCTCTTGTATTTAAGGGGATATCAGGAAATTCATATCCCAATCTTCTTGCTTGTTTTACAAAATTTTTATAATTTTCAAAAGAACCTTTAAAAATTACTCCTATATTAACAAATGCAAGTAATGCTATGCTCATTATATCTCTATACTTATCCTGTGTAAATATTTCTTGTTCTGGAGCTTCTTCAAGTAATTTCTCTAAACTATCTCTTGCTCTTTGCACCTGTCCTATTAGCTTGTTTCCCATCTTATTTTAAAAATTGTGTAAATTTACTACTCTATCATAAATAAAAGCATTTATAAATCTTTCTATAATGTTACTTCTTATAAGTTATTACATATCTTATGGGAACTTTCCCATATAAAAGGAGGATATGAAATAAGGAAATTATAATGTAATTAAGGAATTTAGAGATGTTTCTGAAATAATGTTATTGAATAAAATATTTATGCAAATAAACTAAAAAAGATATAATATGTAAGAAATAAGCAAGCCAACAAAGCAGCCGGCGGTTATAAAAGGCATGGCAGGATAAAATTTTCCCTTTTTTGATTTAAAAAGCAAAAAAGTTAAACCAAAAGTGGCGCCTAAAGAAATAATCATTGAATAAAGAAAACCAAGTCTAATAAGAATTGTTCCAGCCAAAATTATTGGGAAAACAACATCCCCTCCCCCAAGAACCGCCAAATTTATTTTAATATTTTTATTTTTAATTTCTTTTCTTTTTTTTAATTTTTTAATTTCTGCTTTTTGTTTTTTAGTGAGATAAGGAACAAAAAAACCTGAGAAAATTTTTAAATTTTCCATTTGGAATTTAGCCATTTTTTGCATAATTCCAGAATGCCAAACAGCATATATATCATAAACTGAGATTAGGATAAGTAGGATAACTGCAGCTTGAATATTAAGTAAGGGAACAAAAACTGCGGCAATTCCCGGATAAACCAACAATTCTGTAAGATTATGAACTATAAGATTTCTTTTAAAGACCTTATAAAAAGCAAGAGGAATAGCTATAATAAGGGATAATAAAGAATAAAAAAGATTTTGTGGCAAAATTGAATTGAATGTTATTCCTAATGCAGTTATTACAACAATAAAAAACCAAATTTTAAGAAAAATTCTTGCTTCAATTTTCATTAATAAAAGAAGTAAAAAAATTGCGAGAATAAATGCAAAAACAATATTAATTAAAGAGATTTCTGGAGAGATTTCTTTTGGTGGCTCTAAACCATAGGGGAGAGTTTTCTCTCGATAAGAATGAATAACTCCCAAACCTATTATTTGTGTTATTAAAAACATTGAAATTAATATTAAAGATATCTTAACATTATGTTTCATTCTTTTTTTAAGAATTCTCAATTTATAAATTTATTTTATTCTAACTGCCTCTAAATTTCTTGGGCATACAGTTTCCACTCTATTAAGTTTATAAAGTGTTGAAGCCAAATCCAAACATTTATTTGCTTCTCCATGATTTACAATTATTTTCTTTGGCTTTGGTTGGAGTCTATTTACAAAATTTAAAAGCTGATTTCTTCCAGAGTGTCCAGTAAATCCTTCAATTGTATTCACTTCCATATTCACTTTGACTAATTCTTCTTTTCCATCATTGTTCATTTTAAATTCCCTGATACCATCTTGAACTTGTCTTCCTAAACCTCCTTGTCCTTGATAACAAACAAAACAAATAGAATTTTTTTTATTTGGAGCAAATTCCCTGAAATATTCTACAGAAGCACCACCAACTAACATACCAGAAGTAGCTAAAACAACACAGGGACCTCCTTCAATAACTTTTTTTCTTTCTTGCGAGCTTCCGACTCTCTTGAAGATATCAGAAACAAAAGGGTTTTTATCTTGGAAAATTAAATTTCTTACATTTCCTGATAAAAAATCTGGATAAGCTGTATGAATAGCATTAATGTCCCATATCATACCATCAATATAAATTGGGATTTTTGATAACTCCCCCCTTTTCATAGCATCTTCTAAAATTAGCATGGTTTCTTGGGCTCTTCCAACCCCTAATTCAGGAATTAAAACTTTCCCCTTTCTTTCTATTGTTCTTTTTATTGCGTCTATTAATTGTTTTTCTGCTTCTTTTCTACTTGGCAAGACATCATCTTTTCCACCATAAGTTGATTCTATAATTGTTGTTTCTAATCTTGGGAAGATTGTTACTGCAGGATCTAATAATCTTGTTTTTCCAAATTTCATATCTCCTGTATAAAGTAAATTATGAAGCCCATTTCCTATATTTATATGAATCATTGAGCTTCCAAGAGTATGGCCAGCGTTGTAAAGAGTGATTCTTATATCAGGAGTTATATCTGTCACCTCATTATAATTTAGGATTATTGAATGCTTTACCATTTCCTTTATGTCTGATGAAGAATAAATTGGAGAAGTTGCTTTTTTATATGCAACACCAATAAAATCAAGAGCAAGCAAAGAGGCTATATCTCTTGTTGGAGCAGTCATATATGTTGGGCCTTTATAACCCATTTTATATAAGTAAGGAACTAAACCACAATGGTCCAGATGGGCGTGACTTATTATTATGGCGTCTATCTCATTAATATCAAACTCTGGCACGTTAAGATAAGGGAACTGTTCGCTATTAGAGGCAGCTACATCAATGCCACAATCCAAAAGAATTTTTGAAATTGGAGTTTGTAAAAATAAACAACTTCTTCCAACTTGTCTAGCTCCACCAAGAAAAGCAATTCTTACCCATTCATTAACTTTTTCAGGGCTCCATTTTTTATAAATCTTCTTTCCTATATTATTTAAAAACTTTCTCCTATAATTATTATTTTCATATAAAACTGCCCTAATATTCTCTGTGATTTTACTTTGGACTGCAGGACTTCTTTGTATTTGTGGAATCCAAAAAGTTTTTGTTTTAATTTCATTAAGTATGCTCCCTCCCTTACCTATAACAAGCCCGGGTTTCTTCGCCTCTATTATAACAATACTTCTTTGCTCATCAAAAATAATGTTTGTTATCTCAGCTTCTTTTGGAACTGTTTTTTGAATTAATTTTTTTGTTTCTTCTTTATCATTCAAAAGATTTTTATCAGCCCTTAACTCAATTCTTTTCTTTATTTTATCTACAACCTCTTTTATTTTAGGTTCTCCTTTTAAAAAAAATTCTGAATTTTCAGTATATAGGACTATATTTGCTCCTTCAAACACTGCATTTGATATAACCTTCGGTAAGTTCTCTAAAATATTTTTTAAAATATCTGGCATTTTAACAATCTTAATTTTAAATTTAAAGAATATTTAGGAATCAATATAATTCTGTTTTGTTTTTTTCTTTATGCTATGTTCAATTCCATCTTTTGTTATTTTAAAAACATCAATTCCATAACCAGAACCCACATCTCTCGCACTTGAGGATTTTATACACTCTATTGCTAATTCTATCCCTTCCTCAACACCCATTTCAGGATTATATTTTCTTTCTAATAATCCTAAAATATAAGGCATACCGCTCGAAAAGTTGGCATCGTAATCTTCTATTTTTGTTACAGAGCCAGCAGGTTCTACAGAATAAAGCTCTACTGTTCCATCTTCATTATATCCTGCAACAAGAGTTCCTGCTATAAATGGGATGGCTGAAAATTGTCTTATATTATTATAAGAAATTGTTCCAACTAATGCAGCTGCTTCTTTTACTGTTGGTCTTGTCTTGCTTCTTAATTCTTTTAATTTTAGTTCTGCTTTTACAAGTCTTGTTAACATCATTGCATCAGCTACTCCGCCAGTCCAAGAAATAACAAGATAATCATTTATTTTGGCTATTTTCTGGAAATTTTTATTTATTGTTATATTTCCTGCAGTAACTTGCCTATCTGCTGCCATAACTACCCCATCTTTACAAACTATCCCTAAAATGCTTGTTCCTGTTTTAAGCATGGACTTTTTTAATTCTTCGTTCATTTTTGAGAACTCCTAAATGATATAAGAAATTATTAATTTATTAGAAATTTGTATTTATAAATGTTATGGTTTGAGGTTTTGTAGAAATTTTATATTGTCAGTATGGACTAACAAAATATTTATAAACTTCTGGTTTTTTATACTATCATAAAAGAGCAAGATGATAACTATAAAATTAAGCAATAAGGTGGCTTATACTTTAATTGCTGTTCTTTTAATTTTAACTGTTGGTTTAGTTGTATATGCTTACTCTAACACACCCAATCCAGGGCATGGAGCTGATCAAATTATAGTTAATATCAATGGACAAGAAAAAACTTTGCAGCAGGCTATTGACGAAGGAGATTTTGGTGGTAGAAGTTGTAGGGTAGGAACTCAAATTTGTTGTGTAAATAATTGGAAATGGACGTGTGGGGATACAGTATATACTGATTCTGGCTGGTCTGATTTTTCATTGGGCGGAGGCGACTGGCATGATGCAGATCAGGTAAAATGTAAGGTCCGGGTGTTTATCGAGTGTTAATTAAATAATTCTCAACTCTTCATAACTGCTATGGGTTTTAATCTTGCCATAATTTAGTTTCGTTTATTCTCTCCACATAAAAATTTTAACTTTTTTTGGCTTGTATAATGTGAGAGTAGAGGAAATTGCTCTTTCACTTGAATAAACTCTTTCTTTATAAAAATCAAGACCACAAATATCATTAATATCGCAAATTTTAATTTTGAATTCAAAATTTTCTGGGATTCTATTTTCTACAAATTTTTCTATTTCTTGAATATTATTATTTAAAACATCTATTCTTAATTTCGGGTCGCTCGCTATCTCATTTAGAATTGTTTGCTGCAATTCATAAATTTCTTCTCCCCTCTCATTATAATTGCGATTTATAGAATATATAAGGATAACGACACCAGTTATAATTAAGATTGAAATAAAAGCCTCTACAATCCTTAACCAACCTTTTTTTCTCATTTTACATTATTTTATAAACCCACTTTCTTTTTAATTTTTCTATTAACTAAGATTCACCAAACTTGAACATTTAGAATAGCATATTTTATGGTTCCATTATTATAGAGAATCTTGATATTAGAATCTTTTGAAAATACATTTGTTTTTCTTTTAATTTCCTTTCTCGCTGAAATTATATTATTTCCAAGAGAGTCACGAACACTGAAAGAAAAATCAATTGAATTTGGAATTTTAAATAAATTTTTCAATTCATTATAATTTCTATAATAAGTATTATTCAATTCGATTAACTTATCATAAGATTCAGCAACATAACTTCTCAGAAGCCCTAAGCTATACTCTTCTTTTTTGTATTTCAAACAATTAACCCCGGCGAACTCATTTTCATTGAATGAAGGGCTAAAATAAAGATAAAAAAAATTATTATTTGCATCATTAATATAAATTTTTTTTCTACCATTTCCAATATCTTTACTATATGCTTGGACCTCCTCATAATTATCTTGGATCATTTTTTTAACAGTTACATTGCCTAAATCAGAATCATAAGTAAAATAAAAACAAAGTTTTGGAGGATTATTTGATGAGGGAGGATCATCTAATTTTAGTGTTAAAATTGAAAAATTTGTTGACACATTTTTTTTAATTTCTCTTTCAACAACATCTAAAAAAAGAGGATTATTTTTGATGGTTTTTATTGGATTAAAAAACAAAAAAAGGAAAGTTAAAAAACTAATAAATATAATGAAAGACAACACTACTTCAACATGGCTTATTCCTCTTTTTTTATAATTCATTTTACACTTTATTTTTTATTATGAAAGAAATGCTTTTGCTCCAGTATAAATAATTATCGAAATTGCTACTAAAGCAAAGGAATGTTTTATTCCTGATTTTAATGTGCCTTCAGTTAATTTTCCTATAACCAACCCAGTAAAAAACCCCTGTACAATCAATAAGTATATCATCGGCATAGCGATTTCTTGTTGATTATAATTGCCAAATTTAAATTCTCCAAATTCATCTCCTCCTGAACCTGAAATATCAGAGGTCATTGGTAGTATTTTAAATTGAATAACTAAGATTATAATTATAAAAACCAAAAAGATTATATAACCTTGAACAACCAACCCATAAATTGCTGATTGTCTTTCTTTTTTCAATTTTTCAATTTCATTTAGAGAACTTGCCACGCTCTCCAAAATTCCTTCTATTTCCCCCCCAGCTTTTTCAGCTTCAGAGATTAAAGCTATTGCTCTACTAACCACCTTACTATTAACATCTTTAGCAAAAGTTTCTAAAGCTTCATTTACTGGAATGCCCAATTCAATTTGATTAGCTAATTTTTGTATATGTGGTGTTAAAGAGCCATAATACTTATCCTTTAGATTAATTATACTCTTACTTATTGGAGTTCCCGCCTTAACACTTTCCACAAGATTTCTTGAAAATTCTAAAAACATCTCATTATTCTCTTTTTCCTTTGCGTTCTCGAGGACAATTGCAATAACAAAAGGAAGGAAAGCTATTACAAAAGAAAGTCCAAGAATAAGATAAAATATAGACATATCTTTTAAAAAAATTATACTAAAAATTAGAATAATAGCTGCCAAGATTAATCCAAGGAACTGTCTTTTTTCAAATTTCATTTTAATATACTGGCTGATTTAAGTGTAAAAATACTAAAAATATGATATTTATTAGGGAAACTATAGAGATTATAACAAATGTCAAGGCATTCATAGATAACCCTATCCCCAACCCAGTAACTGAGATTAAAACAATTAGTAGGGTAAGAATCATTGGAGCTGCAATAACAATACTAATATAAACATCCATAAAAGTTTCAGCAGATTTCGTTTGTTTTTCTTTATCTAACCGATACTCAAATAAGAAAGTTTCTGCTTTTTTATTTAAAAAATCGAGTAAATTGCCTCCACTTGAAATAGTCGTGGCAATTCCATTAAATAATTCTGATAATTTTTGACTTGATGTTTCTCTTGCAGTATTTTTCAATGCGCTAATTAAATCATAACCATAAACATTTACTTGATTAATCACTTTTTTTAATTCTTTTTTTGTATAAGGATATTCTTCTCCTTGAGTTATTATTTTAAAAATTTGTGTTGGTTCAATCCCCGAGCCAGCAATTGATGACATATGGATAGTTACAAAGGGCAATTCTGCATTTATTCTTTTTTCCATCCCCTTGCCCTCTAAGTAAGGATAATAATAAAGAGAAAAGAAAGTTAATATAGGCAAGAAGATTACAATAGAAAAACTCAAAATAAATCTTTGTAGGGTTGTTGTTGCCATTCCAATTGAAGGGGGCGCTAAACTAAAAGAAAAAAATGAAAAAAAGATAAAAAGCAATATGCCAAAAAAAATGGAGAGCAGCGTTGTTAAAAGTATTGTAGAAAAATAAGTTGTCGCTAACCAAGGCATGTTTGCTTTTTTAAGGGAAGAATCAAGTTTTTTTAACTTCCCTCTTTCAAAAAGTTTAATAGAATAATTCAGAAATAATTTATTGGCTAATTTTGCATAAAAATTTGGTTTTTTAAATTCTACAGCTTTTTCTTTTTTAATGGTTTTCTTTTTTAGTCTTTTAAGAATTTCTTCACTAATATTTAGCTCTTTGATAAACTCCTCTTTTTGAGTTTTAGTTAGGGTAATATAAGACTTTCCTTTATCACTTTCATACTCCAATCTAACTAGATTTTTTATTTCTTCCTCGCGCTCATTAAATTTTTGGTAAGGAGAAATTCCTTCCAAAATTTTTGGTAATGCATTATTAATAATTTTTAATTGGTTTTTTGTTGAAATAATTTTCTTTTCTAAAAGCTTTTTTTCTTTATCATCCTTACTATTCTCTAATTTAGAGTTAAAATCAATAAGCTCCTTTACAAGTTCCCCTTCTTTGTTTATATTTTCTTTTAAATTTTTAAGAGCCATTTTCAAGTAACTTATTAATTTCCTTTTGAATTCGTAAAATTTCTATTTTTGAGTTTCTGAATAAATCAATTTTCCTTTTAAGGAAGTTCATTTCTAATTCTTCAGCTTTTTTTCTAAGATTTTCTACTAATTTTAAAAGCAGATCTAATTCCTCTTTTTTCATTTTAATTTCTTTGTTTTTTTTCTTCTCTTGGGAAGATTCCAATAAGGACTTTTACATTTAGGACATACCCTCGGTTCCCTTTTATTTCTTGGAGCCCATTTATGCCCGCATCTTTCACACTTATATCCTTTAATTGTTATTCTTCCCATTGAAGAAGATTAATAATTATAAGTATATAAATTTTATTATATTATTAAAAAGTATATACCAATAGTATATTATTAATAAGTCTATAAAATGATTCTTAATTAGAATTTAGTTGATTGAATCCCATACCTTTCTAAAATTTTTTCTTGATTTTTATAATAATCATTAATCTCTTTCTGAACTTTCTGAAAATCAAAAACTCTTCTTCTATACATCTCATATAATAATCTTGTCCTTAATTCAAATTCTTTCGTTATCTCCTCTTTTGATAAACCATATCTCTCCATAATTTTCTCAAAAACTTTACTATCTTTTTTAAAATAGAATTTATCGTCTGCAGGATTCCATATAAAGGGCGTGTTTGTTAAGGCGATTCCATCAGGATTAACTTTAACAATTTCTACTACACTTCTTAATTTTCTTGTTTGATTTTTATTAACAATTGCGTGAGTCATTATAGCCACCACATCTAATGTATTCACAAGTGTTGGAGACAATTCTATTGGAGGAGTTTCTAATCTCTTAATTACTGTATCTACAGAATCGGCATGCATTGTGGATATTGAAGCGTGTCCAGAAGCCATTCCTTGGAATAAAACAAAAGCTTCCTTACCTCTAACTTCCCCAACAATCACATAATCTGGATTTTGTCTAAAAGAATTCCTTAACAAATCAAATAAATCTACTTCCCCAACATTTCCAACACCAATAGCAGTTCTCGCAACACTTGGGAGCCAATTTTCCCTTGCAAGATTTATCTCACGGGTATCTTCTATACTTACCACCCTTGATTCTGGAGGAATAAAAAATGCGAGGGCATTTAATAAAGTAGTTTTCCCTGAAGCAGTTCCCCCAGTAATTAGGATATTTGATTTATATTGAATTAACAGCCAAAAATAAGCTAACATTTCTGGACTTAATGTGTTAAAGGCGATAAGTTGTGTCGGAGTCCAAGGAACTTTTGTAAATTTTCTTATTGAAAAGGTTGGGCCCCTACTCGTTATATCTGAAGTATAGGTTGCATTTACCCTACTTCCATCGGGAAGGGATCCATCAAGCAAAGGAGAAGCATAACTTATATATCTTCCAGCTCTTTGTGCCATTTTTTCTACAAAACTAGTCAATTTGCCCATATCTTTAAAGATAATATTGGTCTTTATGCTCCTATAAATCCTATGAACAATATAAACTGGAGTATTTATTCCATTACATTCTATATCTTCAATAAAGTAATCTTTCATTAAAGGTTCAATTTCATTTAAACCAACAAAATCCCTGAAGAGATAGTAGAATATCTTCCTATATGTTTCAGTTGAAACTTTAAGATTAAGTTCTTCAATTAAGAGTTCTGCTGTTTTATTTATGTAATTTATCATTGCTTCTGTTGTCCTCTCCACTAAAACATTAATGTTCACTGCTTGCCTCATTCCATCTTCAAGCATTTCTAATAATTTTTTTTCATCTTCATTAAGAATGGGCTCTTCCACTTCATAAGTTAATTCATTTTCTTTAGAATCCCAATGAATGTGGGCATAGGTATAGGGAGGGATGAGTGCATATCTTACATCAATCTTTGTTTTATCCTCTATCCTTGGTAAGGAAGGAAATATTGGCTTAAGATTTATATAGATCTCTTTTTCATTCATTTTTTTAAATAGTTGAAGGATTATTTAAAGATTATGATAAATCTATCCTTGTTTTTTGGCTTCCTTCTTTCCCATAATTCGTTATTTTAATTTTATAAGAGGTTGGAGAAGGTTGTAAGATTTGTTTAATATCTTTTCCATTCCATGTGATATTCAAATCAGAATAATCCAATGTTAGATTAACTTCATACTTTCTTGTTTTTTTCTTTGTAAAAATTTTAATCCTACTTCCCACCTCCCTTATCTCCTGGCCCGGTTCACTATACATTGCATTACTCTCCATTAAAAAAACAATTTTATCATTCTTTCCGTCCATTAAAAGTTTTCCTTTTTCAATTTTTATTTCAACTAATCTTGAATTTCCCACACCATAATACTCCACATCTTCAATGGTATTTTCTATAACTCCCATCATCTCTTTACTTGCTTTTAGTATAATCATATCTTTTTTCTCTTCTATTGTTGGTTTGATTAAACTTAAAAGAATACTTATTATTGCTAAACCGATTAAAGCATAAATAACTGTTTCTATCCAAATTTGTCCTTTTTTAAACATTTTTTAAGATAAAAGAACATCTTTGCAATCTGGCAAATCATAAGAAGAGGAATCACATATTTTTCCATTTTTATTTATTATTGCAATACTTACCTCTTCTGCATTACCAATATTAAATTTATAACTTCTTGCTTCTCCAGCAGGAGGTATTATGACATTATTAATCCAGGAAGTTCCATCCCACATCTTAATTTCACCGTTGTAATCTTTATTTTCTAATTTAAATGTTTTTGAAGAGCCCTCAGAGTAAATGCTGATAGCAAACCCTTTTATACTAACATTTTCTAAACCTCTTTTTATCATCAACATAGTTCCAGAAGAATTTGTACAAGTGTATTTTGAAGCAATAATCTCAACATAATCTCTTAACTCAAAACAACTTTTTCCTTCACTTAAACCTCCTTGAATCATTGGTTTTATTAAACCCCACAATATACCTATTGCTGCGAAGGAAAGTAAAACAAGTAAAATTGTTGCGATTATTGGACTTATTCCTCTTTTTTTCATTTTATTATAATTTAAATTTCGGCAATAAAAAAATTATTTTTACATGTATAAATTTTTTTTGATGTTTTTGCTTCTCCTAAAATCGCTGGGATTACTTTTATTTCTTCATATTCACTACCGACAGATATTGTAGTAGAATCTCCAGATTTTAATTTTACCACTTCTCTTTGAAGTTCAATATTCCCTTCGTTTTTCTTTTCAATTTCTAAGCGATAAATAGGAACATCCCCATTATTTGATATTTCTAGGACATCGTTAACATAAGCTACTGATAAAGAAATTTCCTCGCATTTTTGTTGTGCACTTGCACCTTGTTTTCTAACAGATTCTTTTACAAATCCTCTTGCCCATAAAAATATAATTAAGGCGAGAACCATTACAATAACCACTAGCAAAATTGTTGCGATTATTGGACTTATTCCTCTTTTTTTCATATTATTCATAAGAAATTTTAGTTTAAAAATTTATTCTTTAGATGCTTAAAAATTCTTAAAAAAGATTTATCAATTTTTAAATTATGAACTCTTTAAAAAATTAATTTTTCTGACTTATAAAATTCTCTAAATAAATAACATCAACTAAAGGCCTTTTACAATAATTTCATCTGGGAACTTCTATTGGCTTTAAAAAAGAGGAGGAGATTATATAATAAATTTTCTAGCACTTTAATTATAATTTTAATCTATTATGGATAAAGGTGCAGACTCGGGAGATAGCTTGGCAAGAAAAACCCCCAAGTTAACCCTTATTCATCCTCAGCCCTGCTACCCTGCAAGCATCTTAACTCCTGTTTAGGGCTGCTCCGGTCAAGGCCTGACCCATTTCGCAAGAGCAAGATCGAGCAGGACAGAGCCTCAACGTCTGAATAAGGACCTGGAAGCTCCTGCCTCACACTCCCCCTTGCAGCTTGCCGTAAAGCCCATTTGCAGATGGCAGAGGGCTAGCCTGCCAGCCTAGTCTGCATTTGAATCAGGATTTTGGTGTTTATAAGATTTATTGTTCTTTGCACTACAAAATTTAGGTTAAGAGCTTTAGTATAGGTGGTTAATCCAAAACATTTCTACTACCTTTTATACTTATATTTATAGATTCTACTGGAATATTATGGTTTTTAGCAAATTAGCATATTTTCTTAAATTTTCTATCTTTACAAAATTTTTTATTTTACAATAACCATACTCTCTTATCAATTGTCTGCTGTACAAAACTTTTTGTTGTTTATCTTCTTACTTATTGTTCTTAAAAAATAAAGAATTATCTTTTTCTTCTTTTTGATTTATTGCCTCTTGTTTTTCTAGAATAAGCTATTATGTAGGTGATACCTACAATAACTAAAAATATCACTAAAATTAAATATCCCCCCTTACCACCCCCAATAGCCGCCCCAGTAATTAAATTTCCTTTCCCTTCTTGTTCTTTGCAAGGTCTTTCTTCTATTGGTTTAATTAGTTTTGTTCCGCAAGCATTTAAATCAAAACATCTTCTTATTTGTTTACCCCCTTCACAAGAAGACCATTTTGTACAATTCCAATTTTCCACACATGTTTGTTG
>CAYZDX010000004.1:15178-16256 GCA_964477565.1 Candidatus Woesearchaeota archaeon
TTTCAATAAGAGTGCAATTAGAAGTATCAAAAACACAATCTGCTTTACATGATAAAGAACCTTCATAGTTTTCTCCTAATAAACTCTCACATGTCTGGCTTCCTAAATCATTTCCATCACACTGCTCTCCTAAATATGTTTCGAGAATATTGTTGCCACAATAATGTTCTGGAAGTTTTCCTTGACCACTTATAACTATTTTTCCTTGTCCAGAACTTACACTTAATTTTCCTGAGTAGCTTCCTATTTTTGCTCCACTAGCAAAAAACATAGATAAGACTAAGAAAAATGCGACAAAAATAAAAAATGACCTTTTCATTTTAAGTTTAAAATATTTATACTCCTTGACACTTCTCCCCTTAACTTATCTTTAATTTAACTATATATTGCTATTATTAAAATCTTTTACCCTTAGTCTTTTAAGGATCATATGCTTCTATTTCATACTCTAAATCATAATTTCCTGCTCCAATTAATGATGTTATGTTTGATGTAAACTCCAAGTTTAAGTTAAATACTGCTTTTCCATTAATTTTTTCTTCACTCAAAATAAGAAGTTCTCCATTGCAATTTTCAGTTATTCCACTTAAACCAACATAGGAACTTGAATTTCCTTTACTTATCCTTGCATTTAACATATCTGGAGTTATTAATCCCGGATTTTCTCCCAATTTATCCATGCACATTTTTATGGCATTTGCTCCTCTTACACATACATGGAATCCAAAGGTGCAATTTCCTCCTTCTTCCATATCAACAACACATGAAGCAGGATCAAGATATTCTACAAAAATTCCTTCACTTAATGTTTCATTTTTCTCTTTTATTGCTTCATTACCTAGCTTGTCAGTTGCATGAATCTTTAGAGTATAGTTTCCAGCAGGCAATTGCTTGTCCATTAAACCTTCATAAATGCTTCCATTATCTCCTGGGTATACTGCTTTATGCAAATAGATAGGTCCTCTTGCTAAACTTCCATTTTCATAATATAATTCAGCATAAATGCTTGACTCATTTACACCAACTTTATTATCCCATACCTCAACAACAATGCTTTGGTCACATCTTCCTATTCCTT
>CAYZDX010000005.1:0-15474 GCA_964477565.1 Candidatus Woesearchaeota archaeon
GGGCAGCAAGCATTATGGGCAAAAAGAATTAGTATGGGTTATACTAATAGAACACTCTCATTTTTCAAAGAAAATGACCTTTCACCAAAAGCAAGAGGATTTATCTATAGCAATTATCTTAAAGGTTTAGAGCCATATGAATTCTTCTTTGGCAGTATGACTGGAAGAGATGCTATGATGGATACTGCATTGAGAACTCCTAAATCTGGTTATTTATATAGAAGATTAGCAAATGCTTTACAAGACCTAAAAGTAGCTTATGATGGAACAGTTAGGGATGCAAGCGATAATATTGTTGAGTTTAAATATGGTGACGATGGAAAAGATGTTTCAGCTTTACATTTGAATCAGGATATTTCTCCAGGAGAAGCTATAGGTATTATAACTGCACAATCTTTTGGTGAACCATCAACCCAAATGGCATTAAATGTTTTTCACTTCTCTGGAGTTCAAGAGATGCAGATAACTTTAGGTCTGCCAAGATTAATTGAGATATTTGATGCGAGGAAAATTCCTTCAACTCCTTTGATGGAAATTTATCTTGATTCTCAACATAATAATGAAAAAGATGCAAAAGTGATTGCTGAGAAAATTAGGGAAGTTAGATTGAAAGATTTAATTTCAGAGCTTAAAATTAATTTTACTGATAAAAGAATAGAGGCAGTTTTAGATAGGGAAAGTGTAAGGTCAATTCACACTTCTATAGAAAAAATTGCAGAAAGATTAAACGAGAAAAGAGGATTCAAAGTTAAAGTTAAAGGAGACACTATTTATACTACAAATTCAAAACTTAATTTTAAAGAGCTTTATCAACTAAAAGAAAGATTAAAGGAGAGTGTTGTTTCTGGTATCAAAGATATAAAACAAGTTTTGGTGGTTAAAAGAGAGAGAGATTATGTGATTTTAACAGCAGGAAGTAACTTAAAGGAAATCATTAATTTTAAAGGAGTTAGCAAAGAGAAAACAACAACAAACAATATTCATGAGATTGCTGATGTATTTGGTATTGAAGCAGCAAGAAATGCTATAATAAGGGAAATTGAAAAAGTTGTTGACCAACAAGGGCTTGATATTGATAAAAGACATATTAAGTTAGTTGCAGATGCTATGACATATAAAGGAGATGTAAAGGGTGTAACAAGAATGGGGATTATTTCTGAAAAATCAAGTATTTTAGCGAGAGCAAGTTTTGAAATACCAATAAAACAATTTGTTAATGCAAGTATTAAAGGAAGTAGGGATGAATTAGCTTCTGTAATAGAGAATTTGATTTTGAATCAGCCAATTCCTGTTGGAACAGGATTACCTGGATTACTTGTTAAAGTTGTGGGTCCCTTAGTCAAAAACGAAAAGATTAAAAAGGCAGAGAAATCTGAAAGCGATAAGAAATGAAGCAGACAATTGATATGAAGTTAATGAGATATTTGAATCTTTTTGAGAAAATTACTAAAATTAGAACTAACTATTGTTTTGATTATAATAATGTGTTAATATTTATTGTTCCAGCAAATTTTGTTTCAAGGGCGATAGGGGAAAAAGGCAAGAATGTTAAAAAGTTAGCTAGTTTATTAAGAAAAAAAATTAAAATTATAGCTTTTCCTGAAGACGAAACAAAAATCGAAAAATTTATTATTAGCATTGTGGAGCCAGCTGCTTTTTCCTCAATAGAAATAGGTGGGGAGGAAGTGATTATATCAGCAAATAGGCAGAATAAAGCTATTTTAATAGGAAGGAATAAAGCAAGGTTCAATGAACTTGATAGAATCTTAAGGGAAGTTTTAAATAAGAAATTAAAGATAATATAGTTAACTTTAAAAATAATATTTAGGTTTCTAATTAAAATGGGATTGATAAATGCAAGGAAATTGGAAAAAACAAGGAAAAAATTTAGATGGAAATCTAGAAAATATAAAGTTAGAAAACTTGGTTTATATGCAAAATCAGACCCTTTAGAGGGAAAAAGCCAAGCAAAGGGGATTGTGTTAGAAAAAGTCCAAAAAGAAGCAAAACAGCCAAATTCTGCTATGAGAAAATGTTGTAAAGTTCAATTAACTAAAAATGGGCGTTCAGTTATTGCTTTTATTCCAGGCAATCTCGCTCAAAAATTTATAGATGAGCATGATGAAGTTATTATAGAAAGAATTGGAGGGAAACAGGGGAGAAGTAAAGGAGATATCCCTGGAGTTAGGTTCCAGGTAATAAAAGTAAATGATCAACCATTATCACAACTTGTTAAAGGAAAAATAGAAAAAGGTAGAAGATAAAATGGTTAGAATTATAGGATTGATAGCTGATTCGAGAAAAATTGATCCCTTTATTATAGGGGAATGGGGAGAAGTAGCTGTTAGAATAAGAGATTGTAATGATGCAGAAAATTTAGAAAATGCTCTGGTGCTTATGGGAGAAGAAGGGATTAATTATTCAGTTGAACATAGAGTAACTGAAAGAGGATATCTTTATGTTTATTTAGGGAGAAGATAAAATGAAAATTTTTGATTTATATGAGGTTAAGAATGTGAAGGTAGAAGATCCCGGTTTAGCTAAATATATAAACTTAGATGAAAAACTTGTTTTGAAAAGTAGAGGAAGGAATATTGAAAGATTTGGAGATATGAGAGTAAATATAGTAGAAAGACTAATCAACCTCTTGAATGTTCCAGGACATAGAGGAAAAAAACACAAGATACAGACATCTAATTCTTGTGGGAAATATTATACAAACACAAAAATTATATTGAAAACCCTTAAAATACTTGAGGAAAAAACTAAAGAAAATCCTGTTCAAGTTTTAGTTAAAGCAATAGAGAATTCAGCACCTTGTGATGAGATAACAACTATAGAATATGGGGGAGCTCGCTACCCACAAGCAGTCGATGTAAGCCCACTAAGGAGATTAAATCTTGCTTTACGCGCTCTTGTGCATGGGGGTTATGATAGGGCTTTTAATAAAAAAATGAAGATAGAAGAGGGATTAGCTCAAGAAATTTTGCTTGCTTATCAAAATTCTAATGAAAGTTTTGCTGTGAAAAAGAAATTTGAATCAGAGAGACAGGCAGATTCTGCTAGGTAAATTTTATGCAGGGCTTGTGTTATTTGGATAGGCTATTTCCATTAATTATTTTAAAATTGCTTTTTCCAACTTTTCCACTTATTTGATACTTTTAACTATTATTTTTGGAAAAATAGCATTTTAGATTACTAAATATATTTCTAAAAATAAAATAAATTTTGTTAAATTAAGAATAGGAAAATTCATTATATTTTTATCTTAGATGAATTTATTTTTATTTAATTAATTTTATAGAACTGAAAATAAAAAGTTTTAAAAAGTTTTGATGTTAGTTATAAATATGAAAAAAAGAGGGTTAATTATTGTTTTGGTTGTAATTATTTTAATTTTAATTGGATATTTTTTGTTTTCTAAATTTTATATAAAAAATTGTGATGATGTATCTTGTTTTAATAATGCTTTAATAAAATGTAAAAGAGCTAGTTACATTAATGATGCAGAAGATGCTGCTTGGAAATATATAATAAAGGGGAAAGTTGAAGATAGATGTAAAGTTAATGTTAAACTTTTACAATTAAAAACAGGAACTTCTGAAATGAGTGTTTTGGAGGGTAAAGATATGGATTGTTATGTTCCTGTAGGTAAAATAATACAACCGCAATCAAATCTTGGGAATTGCCACGGTATTCTGAAAGAAGAGATGCAAAGTTTAATTATTAATAAACTTCATAATTATATTGTAGGAAATATTGGAAAAATAAGTGAAGGATTAGTAAAACCCCTCTAATCTTCGATTTAATTCTTTTTATTTTTTGGTTAACTTTTTATATCCTTTTTTAATATTATTCTTATGATAGATTTTAATAAATTAATAGACAATTACCTTCTTAGAGAATATAAGCCAAAAGATATTGGAAGATATTATCCAAGCGAGGTTGGAGGATGTCTAAGGAAAACTTGGTTTTCTTATAAAATTCCAAAGAAAATAAAGCCAGAGTTGTTAAGAATTTTTGAATCTGGAAATATGTTACATGAGTTTGTTACAGAAGTTATAAAAAGCGAAAAGAATAAAGATGTTGTTTTGTTAAAGTCAGAGCTTCCAATAAAAATTGAAAAGAAAGATTTTATAATTTCTGGAAGGATAGATAATCTTTTACTTTTAAAAATTAATAATAAAAAATTTTTAGTAGAAGTGAAAAGTAGCAAATATCTGCCAAAAAGAGCAAGTACTGCACATGAAATGCAACTACAACTTTATATGTATGCAATAAAAGTGTATAATGGAATTCTTCTTTACATACAAAAAGACAATTTACAGGTAAAAAGCTTTAATGTTAATTTTAGTAAGGAAAAAATTAAAAGGATTATGAAAAGATTTGAGAAATTGCATTTTCATCTTGTTAAAGATAAAATTCCTGAACCCGAAGCTAAATTATCAGAAGAAAAAAGATGGTTATGTGATTATTGTGATTATAAAGAAGAATGTAAAAAAATAGGTGATTTATAAGCTAACTAAGTTGGTTATATTACTATTTATTGCAAAATTCCTTGCAATTACATTCTTTATTCCTAATCTTTCTGCTGTCTTTATAATATTTGGAGTTGCTTTGCTAACCATAATAGCATATACCCTCCTTTTTCTTGCCAACATTGGTAAATTCTTTATAGATGTCTTGCTAGTAATCTCTAAATTTTCATTAAGAACTAAGGCGAGTCTTTTGTTTTCTATTTCTTCTATGTAGTTGCTTAATTTTTCCTTGTTTTTTTCAAATTTTTTATTGTCCCATTCTTCTTGTTTTTTAGTCTCTTTCACATTTTCCTTAAATTTTGTCTCTTTTTTTTCGTTTCTTATCCCTCTGATAAATTTGCTTTGTTTGAGAAATTCTTCTGAAGGTATTTTTTTTCTTAGAGAAGCTAAAATCTCTTTTCCTGATAATTCTTCAACTTCTTTTCCATCTGGTGCAAATGCTACATATTTTATGTTTGCGTTATTTATCACATTTTTAGCTATTAACTTTCCCCCCCTGTCGCCGTCTACAAATAATGTCATTTCTTTTTCTTCACTTAATTCTTTTATTGTTTCTGGTAACATTGTTCCATTCATTCCTATAACATTATCTACATGATTTCTTAATAAGTTCAAGACATCTGCTCTTCCTTCTACCACTATAATTTCTTTTCCATTTAAATTCCCTGCTGGTAATTTTTCTTTTCCATATTCTTGTAATTTGCTCTCTCTTGCTTCTTTTTTTAAATTCGAGGCGATTTCTCTTGTTTTTGGCATTTTCTCTTCTATATTTTCTAACAATTCTTTTGCTCTATTCAAAATGTAGTTTCTTTTATTTTCTCTAACATCTTCAATTTTTTCTACCTTGATTTTTGATGTTGATGGCCCTATTCTTTCAATTGTTTCTATTGCTGCAGCTATTAATGTTGTTTCTGTTTTATCTAATGCAGAAGGTATCTCTATTCTTCCCACTGTTTTTCCGTTTTTATTCTCTAATTCAACCTCGATTCTGCCTATTTTACCTTCTTTTTGTAAATCCCTCATTTCGAGATCAGAGCCCAATAAACCTTCTGTTTGACCAAAAATAGCTCCAATTACATCTGGCTTTTCAAGTGTTCCAGAAGCTTCGAAATTTGCATAAATCATATATTTTATTGATACAGGACTAATTTTTCCCATTTTAACCTCCATGAGTTTAATTAATAGAAAAATATCTACCATACATTTTAAAAAGCCCTAAAATGAGCATGAAAGTGATAATTTAATTGATATTTTTCTATTATTTATGAATAGAAAGCTCATTTATAAATCTTATGTTTTAATTTGCACATGCTCTTCTTTATGTTTTAGAGATGCTTATGAACATTATTTGACCCTAATCAAAGCTTTATTTTACGACCTTGTTAATTTCCTTATTCTTTATATTCATTTCAATGCCGACGATATTTGGAGTAAGAATCAGCTTTCTTATTCAATTATTTATTACTGCAATAATAGTTTATTGATAGTTAATTATCTCTTAAAAATTATAAAAATAGTTCCATGATTTTTTAAATTTGCAATTTATGCAAGAGATATTATATTAAAATTCTATCAACACGCTAATATACAATATATACAAAAGATTTATAAAGCTAATAATTTAAAAAATTTCAAAGGTGGTTAAAATGCCTGAAGAAGAATATGAAGAAGAATATGAAGATGACGAAGATATGGATTTTAGTTCTTTTGATGACGATGATTACTAAAATATTTATTTTTTAAATTTCCTTCTTTGTTATTTTTTAAAATTAAAAAATAAAAATTTTTAAATTAAAAATAAAAAAATAAAAATATTAAATTTAAAATAAGAATCTTATTTTTTTTCAACTAAATCAATGCAAACTCCAGCAGCCACAGTTGCTCCAGCATCTCTTATAGCAAATCTTGACATATGCGGGTTATCTTTTTGTTTTTCTAAAACAAGATTTCCCATTGGTTTAATCTTTACTATTGCAACGTCTCCGTTTTTAAGGAAATCTGGATTCTCTTGAGCTACTTGTCCTGTTTTTGGATCTAATTTTGAAACCAATTCTTCAAATCTGCATGGGACTTGAGCTGTATGTACATGGAATACTGGTGTATAACCCTTGGCGATAACAGTAGGATGATTTATTACTGCAATTTGAGCAGTAAATTCTTCTACTATCGTGGCTGGTTTATCTGCTGCACAAATTACATCTCCTCTTGCAACATCTTTCTTTCCTACACCCCTAATATTAACTCCAACATTATCTCCTGCTTCTGCTTGTGGCAATTGTTCATGATGTGCTTCAATAGTTTTTACTTCTCCTTCAACACCCTTTCCAGTTCTTCCTGGAAGGATTATCACTTTTTGTCCTGGTTTCATAATTCCTGTTTCAATCTTTCCTACTGGAACAGTTCCTACTCCAGTGATTTCATAAACATCCTGGATAGGCATTCTTAAAGGTAAATCTGTTGGTTTCTGTGGTTCAGAGAAATTATCAAATTGTTCCAAGATTGTTGGACCTTTATACCATGGCATATTTTCTGATTTTTTAACTATGTTGTCTCCTTTTAATCCAGAAACTGCTAAGAATTGGACATTCTCAACCTTTACTCCAACAGTTCTAAGCAAATCGCTCAATTCTTCTTTTACTTTGTTAAATTTGGCTTCATCGTAATTAACTGTATCCATCTTGTTGATAGCTACTGCGATTTGTTCTACTCCCATGGTCCTCAATAACCAGAGATGTTCTTTGGTTTGTGGTTGAACTCCAGCATCTGCTGCAACAACAAGGAAAGCAGCATCTGCTTGACTTGCTCCAGTAATCATATTCTTAACAAAATCTTTGTGTCCAGGAGCGTCAATAATTGTGACTTCATATTTCTGGGTTATTAATTTTTTGTAAGATAAGTCAATAGTAACTCCTCTTTCCCTCTCTTCTTTTATATTGTCCATAAAGTATGCAAATTCAAATCCAACTTTTCCATGCTTCTCTGCTTCCTCTTTTAATTTTTTCAACTGTTGTTCTGGTAGCAATCCTGCGTCATACATAAGTCTACCTATACAAGTACTTTTTCCATGGTCTACGTGACCAACAAAAACAACATTGATTGTAGGTTTTTCTTTAGCCATTTTTAGATAAACTCTCAATAAATTTAATGTATCTTTTAAACAAAAGAGGGCTTTTTAAATTTTTCTATTTTTTATATGTAAATTATTATTGTATTGTTTTCTTATTAGAAAAATTAATTTTTCAGAGATTTTTTACTGATTTTCAGCCAAGCCCTTTCTCTGCCTGATCTTTTTTATTATTTCTTCCTGCATTTCTTGCGGCACTTTCTCAAACATTTGGTCTACTAAACTACTTACCCCTCTTCCTTCTGTAGCTGACCTTAAATCATTGCTCCAACCAATCATTTCTGCTACCGGAATTTTTGCTTTAATTACAACAACATTATCTTGTTTAACATCAATTAATTGGCCTCTTTTACTTGAAACAAGTGAGGTTATAGCAGACATAAATTTAGTTGGAGCTTCAATTTGATGTATTTGTACTGGTTCATATAAACAGGCTTTTCCATCTTTCATTGCTTGGTAAATTGCATCCCTTACTGCAGGATAAACTTGGGCAGGACCTCTGTGGATAGCATCTTCATGTAACCTTACATCAACAATAGAAACTTTCATTTTCATACATGGTTCTCTTGCAAGAGGGCCTCTATCTATAACTTGTTCAAAAGCATCTAGAATTAACTCAATAACCTCAGGCATATGAACTTCCCCTCTTGTTTTGTCAAGGAAAACATTTCCTTTGTAAATGTCTCTGTATTGCCTTATCTCTTCATTCGGAACTCCAAGTTCTCTTAACTTATTAAATAGGTTTTCATCTTTTTTCTTTATTCTTCCTTCATGAAGTTCTCCATTTTTAATTGCCTCATAAATATTATCTTCAAGAGGTTCAACTTTTATGAAAAAGCTGTTATGTTTATTAGGACTTCTTCCTTCAAATGCTTGGCTTTCTTTTGAAACAGTTTCTTGATATACAACAATTGGGGGGGAAGTTCTTACCTCTAAACCTTTTTCAGTTTTAATCCTATTTTCAATAATCTCTAAATGTAGCTCCCCCATACCACTAATTAAATTTTCTCCAGTTTCTTCGTTAATTTCTATTACAACTGAAGGGTCTTCTTTATTGACTTGTCTTAAAACCTCTATTAGTTTAGGCAAATCAGCTGGATTTTTGGCTTCAATACTTTTAGTAACAACTGGTTCAAAGATATGTTTTATTGCTTCAAAGGGCTCAATTGGTTCTTTAGAAACTGTTTCTCCTGCATAAATTCCTTTTAATCCTGACAAGCCAACAATGTTTCCAGCAACAACCTCTTCCATTTGGATTCTTTTTGGACCTTTGTAAATAAATACCTGCTGGATTTTTGTTGATTTTTTGGCTTGGTTTAAATATATTTCTTCGCCTCCTCTTAAACTTCCTGAAAATAATCTTCCTGCTGCAATTTCTCCAGCATGTTTATCAACAACTATTTTTGTACAGACAAATGCCGGCTTTCCTTTTTCATCACAATTAATTAAAGCTTTCCCTATCTCGCTGTCTAAGTCGCCATGCCATATTTTTGGAATACGATATGGCTGAGCTTGCCTAGGATTTGGCAAATGTTTTATAACCATGTCTAACACAACACGATGTAATGGTGCTTTTTTAGCCATTTCTTTATATTTCTCTCCTTCTTGATATGCTTTAATTACATCATTAAAATTAATTTTATGTTCTTGCATAAAAGGAACAGATAAAGCCCAATTATGGAATGCTGAGCCAAAAGCGACACTTCCATCTTGAACACTTACCTTCCATTTTCCTTTAAATTCTTCAGGACATAAATTTTCTATTAATTGATTTACTTGCATGATAATTTTAGCAAATCTTTCTTGCATCTGTTCTGGAGTTAATTTTATTTCTTTAATTAATCTATCAACTTTGTTAATAAATAAAACTGGCTTTACCCTCTCTCTTAAAGCCTGTCTTAAAACAGTTTCAGTTTGAGGCATAACACCTTCACTTGCACAAACTAAAACAATACAACCATCTACAGCTCTCATCGCCCGCGTAACATCCCCTCCAAAATCTACATGTCCTGGTGTGTCAATAAGATTAATTAAGTAATCTTCGTCACTATAATTGTGAACCATACTTACATTTGCTGCATCTATTGTAATGCCTCTTGCTGCTTCATCTTCATGAAAATCTAAAACTAATTGCTTGCCAGCTAGCTCTTCAGACATCATTCCTGCTCCTGCTAACAAATTATCTGAGAAAGTTGTTTTTCCGTGGTCTATATGGGCAGCAATAGCTATATTCCTAATTTTCTCTGGCTTATGCATCAATTCTTTTACTTTTTCAGTTTTATCTTCTGCCATTTTGTATAAGAGTTTATTTGAGATGGTTTTTAAATTTTGTTGTTGAAAAAATTATACTTAATGCTTCTCTCATGTTTTATAGAGTAAGGTTTATAAATGCGTTTTTTAATTTATAGAAATGGCAGAAGAAAACAATTGTATTTTCCCTCCCTGTCCTAAGTGCGGGGAAGGTTATCTTGTCCCTTTCTCATTTAAAGAGGATGTTTTCGAAAAATGGAAATGCACTAAATGTGGTTATGTTTTAGAGAAGAGGGATTAGATATTGGGATTGATTGTATGATAAAAATTAAAAAGGCTTTTTGTAGTTTGTTCCTAAACCTCTCCCACTACTTAACATTCTTTCTTGTTCTTCAATTATAAAACGAGGAGTTATTTTGTTTATAATAAAACTTGTTTTTTCTTTTGATATTACTGCATTAATAATTAGGTTTCCGACAGCAGCTTTAAAATTTCCTTCAAGGGCTGGAATTTTTGCATGTCTTGAAAATTCTTCAATTATCTTGTCTATTTCCTCTTTAGTTAGGGCTATTTGTGTTATTGTTCTTCTTCCAGAAGTTCTCGCTATAATTTGGCTTAAAGGTCCAGAACATTCAATAACTGTAACCCTTGGGTCTCTGATGAGAATATCAAGTTTTCCTAATGAGAAATTTTCTGGAAGTTTTGTTGGAACTGGCTGAGGATTAAATCTTTGGGAGGTTGCAGATATTGGATAAGGTGTTATTGTGGGTCTTACTAAATTTTGAGGAATTTGGGGCGGTCTAATTTTTGGGGGGGTAACTATTTTTTGAGGAAGCATTTGTGGTTTCGGTTCATTTATCTCAATTGTCATGGGTTTATGCATTGGTGATAATGGGGGGATGGATTGGGGTTGCTTTGTTGCTTGAATCTTATCTTTTTCTATTTTTAAATCGCTAACTCTTCCTTCCTGATTCTCGATAACTCTTGTTTCTATTTGTGGTTTTCTAATTTCTTTTGGTATTTCTTTAGTGACCTTCTCTTCAATTTTCTTAATCTTTTTCTTTGGGATTAATGGCTGTTGTTTCGGTTTAATTTCGAGATACGGAATGGAGTTTTTTAATAGCTCATTTGTAAATTCTTTCAAAAATAAGGTTCTTATTTCATTCTCGCTTTGGGCTCTCATTCTTAAAAATTTATAAAAATCTTTCCTAACTTTTTATAATTTAAATAAATTTAAATTTCTTCACTTAAATTAGAAGATTGATATTCGTGCGGGATTCTAAGATTTTTATTTGGCTGGGTTCTTCCTTGTGGTGGTGTTTGATGGCTATACAGCCTTTCTCTTAGTTTTTCTTCCATTAATGTTAATCCTTTGGCAATAACTTTATTTTGTTCTAATAGCCTGTTTAATTTTTCAAGAAACTCTTTGTCTTTTTCTATTTCAGGAACAGTCGTGGATAATTTATCTGCAAAAGATTTGGCAGAGATTTCAAAGAGTTGGAGAAGTTTTGCTATTTGGTCAGCAAGATTATCAAATTTTATACTGAGGTTTGTTAAAACTTTCTGCAAATTAACAAAGTTTTCTATTAGAAGTTCATTTAATTTTTCAGCGTCCCTTCCAATTTTTGCTTTATTTACCTTACTACCTTCTTTTTTTTGTTTAGTAGTTTTAGACTTCTTTACCCCTTTTTTTGTCATAATTTAAACAAGTAAAAGAGATTTATAAATTTAACGAGAATTTCTTTAAGCTTTTTATAAACTGCCGGTATCGGTTTTGGCGGGATGGGGACGGAGGGAGTTGAACCCCCGCCAGCTGGTCTGGAGCCAGCCGTTCTACCGTTAAACTACGCCCCCGAACCATAATTTTAAAATTAATTAATTTAAATAATTAACTTAAAGCAAATCTTTTGGCTTCTTCAATTTCTTCTCTTGAAATAGCACAACCCTTAAATTTTGTAGCATAAAGCAGGGCATCTAAAATATTTTTTCCTTTTAATTCAATAAACCCTTTTTTATAAGCCACATAAACTAATTCAGAGCTTCTTATAAATTTAATATTTTTGAATTCTTTAAAATCTCCAATAATTCTAACCTTTTTATGAATCTTTTTTTCAAATATCTTCTTTAAATTTTTTGGGTTTTCCCCAAGTAGGCGGGTGGTTCTTTCATCAACAACAACAAGATTTTTAATGCCTTTTTCTTTACATATTAAAGAGAGGGCAAGACAAGAAGCTTCTCCTTTATCAATAATGTGCATGAATTCTCCTTCAACTTGAAAAGATGTGTTGGCTTTCTTTAAAATATTTGAAGTTTTCTTTTTGAGTGTTAAATTTGATATTCCGATAGATGAAGACATTTCTAAAATTTTTTTATCAATTAAATTTTTTATTTTTAAAGCGCCCAATTCAAATCTCTTTATTTTTAAAGGAACATCAATTGTCTCATTTTTTACATCTTGTGTGATAATTAACTTTCCTGTAAAATCTTTTTTCAATTTTTCTAGAATGTAAGTTAGCCCGTTCATACTCAGAGTTATTAATGAGGAAGAATCAAAAATTAAAATCTTCATTTTAAAAAATTCAATGCAAGTTTAATTCTTTCTTTTTCAGGCATAGTAATATTGAGATTTATGTCGTGGATCCTTTTTTGTCCTGCATATTCTGAAAGTTCCCACATACTAATCCCAAGTAATTTTGCGGTTTTTTCCAAACTTAATCCATGCTCATATATTTTAGAAGCCTTGTTTATTCTCGCTTTTTTAAAAACATCTTTTATATTCTCTTTTAAATCTCCTTTTAATCTTGATATGGTTTTTATAATATCTTTTAGAGTTAATTCAAATTTTTTGACATTATCCTTTTCCAAAAAGATTATTGCTCTATCTATATCTTTCATATAAGAATTGAAAAAAATATTCCAACCAGGCAATTTTTGATAATATCTTCTTTCTAGAATTTTACTTAATGAATAGATTATTATGGCAATTAAGATGCTTTGCATATCCTGATAAACTGATGCAGAATGTATTGTTTGGTTGCTTAATTCTTTTAACCTTATACTGTCATTTTCTTTTACTGCTTTTTTTGTTTGTCTCAAAACATTTAGGATATGTTTGATTTCTTTCATATTTGACTAATGCTTATTTATTTTATAAATTTTCACATTCTATAAAATTTTTGAATAGTAGGAGAAAGATAAAATGAACGTTGTTTAAAAAACCTAGGACAAAGATAACTTCATTGTCATGATTTAAATAAATCGTTGACAATTAGAAATTTGGACTTTTTACTAGCCTACAACTTCGTTTTTTGAAACTGCATTTTTCTTAATTTTCTCTATGAAGAAATTTTACTCACTTGCAGTTCTCTCTGCATTAATACTCCTTTGTTAATAAATTATTTTAATTCTTGATAGAAGAGATAAAAGTTTGAAATTAATTAATTCTTTAGTAACTTTTATTTTTTGTTAAATTAGAATAATTAAAATTCCAATAGAAATGGCCCCGGAGGGATTTGAACCCTCGACACCCGGCTTAAAAGGCCGGTGCTCTAACCAGGCTGAGCTACGGAGCCTTTTTAAAATCAGTTTTTTCCTATTTAAAAAGTTTTTTAAGTTTTATTTATGAAAAATAATTAAATCCTTTGATTTGAATTAAGATGCTTCCAAGAAATTTATTAAAAAAGTTAGAGGAAATTACTAATGAATTAGAGGATAGTTTACCAAATTTTCCATTTAATTGTTGCTCTTATGCATCATATATCCTTCATAAAAGATTGGGCTTGGATATTATGGGAGGATTTTTAAATATAGAGAGTCATGCGTGGAATTGTTATTCTCCTGATAATATTTATATTGATATAACTGCCTCGCAATTTTCTGGATTTCCAAGAATATTAATTTTAGAAGAGGAAAGAGCTATTGCATTAGGTTATAACGCAATTCCTGGAGAAGGGGAATCAATTATTAAATGGTGGAGAAGACAGGAAGGGATTGACGAGGTTCTTAATTCAGTTAGTCTTTCTGCAGCCAGGCCATCTAAAACATCTTATTTTAGAATTCAATGAAAAGGCCCAAATAATCAAGAAATAGATGTCTTGTTTGTTGAGGGGAATTCTTTATATGTATAAAAAAATCAAGAGGTGGTAATTTTTTGCCAAAATAAGTTTATTGAAGTAGCAAGAGTTGTAAAAGAAGGTAAGATAATTTTAAGGCCAGAATATGTTTTCAGACCTCTTAATTAAAAAGGCCTGGTTGCCCATAAAATATGGGATAAAGGCAAACATTGCCCTCAAACTCGTGTGAAATTAAAAAGCACGTATAATAACATTACAAACAATATCCATTCTTTTAGCTTTCATTAAATCTTTAAAATTGTCAGAGGTCCTTACTTTTGATGGAAAATATATGAAATTATCATTTTAATTAATAAAAACAGAATGTTTATATATACATATTCCTTATTGTTTGCATAATGAACAAGAAGATACTGATGTTAAGTGCTTTAGTTTTGTTAGTTGGGTTGTCCGTATTAGTCTTCGCTAGGATGGAAGGGGAAAATTTAGATGGTTCTGTTCAACTTAAAAAGGGGTGGAATTTAGTTACATTATATACCTTCGATGATGATTCTTGGGAAAGGGGAGATTTAGGGTACGAGGGTATTAGAGCAGCCTATTTTTATAATAGATATAACGACGATTATATTAGACTTTACCCTGGCTTAGAAAAAGATAAAATGTCAGAATTTGCTTCTCAAATGGGTGACCCAGAAGAAGGAGGAAGTATATATGAATATGGAGGTTATGTTAATTCAGCTATTTGGGTTTATTCTGAAAAAAATCAAATCATTAATTTCCGAACTTTAGATGGCCCTTTATTCCCAGAGCATGTAGGTTTAAAATCTGGATGGAACTTCCTTGCTGTTACTCCAGAATTTATTGACAAAAGTTTGAATGATTTGAAGGGAGATTGTAATATTATAAAATCATATGGTTGGTGGACAGAACAACAAGATTGGGACTTAATAGCAAATGACGTTCCATTTCATGAAAGTACGCTTTGGAGAGGGATAGTAATAAAAGTCTCAAATGACTGCACATTGGGAAGTTCTGGAGTAACAGAACCTCCAACACTACCAGAATAAAAACAAAAAAGAGGAAAAATGGACCAAACAACTGAACAAATGCAACCAATCCAAGAAAAAAAGTCGAGATGGTGGTCATGGTTACTGATAGTTATAATTTTGATAGCAGTTGGAATTGGAGCTTACTTTTTCCTAATAAGAGGAAGCCAAATCCCAATCCCTCCACCCCTTCCAGAATAAATAAAAATAGTTAAATTTTTAAATTAATCTTGTTTCTTCCTATAATAAATGAAACAAAGAGTCCTTTTATTATTCATAATATTAAGTTTGCTTAGTTTGGATGTTTTTGTTTCTGCTGTTGTTTTTGAGATAAACCCCAAACAGAGCAGTTCATTAAATTATGGAAATAATGTTTGTGAATATTACCAAAAAAGATTTTCTTCTGGAGAATCAGAAACAATAACTATAAATGGAGTACCTCT
>CAYZDX010000006.1:0-14514 GCA_964477565.1 Candidatus Woesearchaeota archaeon
TTCCCTTTTTAAAAGAAAAACTTAATATCCGTGCAGGACTCCTTTCAGGTGGAGAGAGGCGGGCGCTTGCTATTGGTATGGTCTTAATGAAAAAAAGGGAGATATTACTTTTTGATGAACCGACAGCAGGCCTGGCTCCTTCTACTGCCAGAAACATTTTAGAAAGTATCAGAAAAATTAAAGACTTGCATAAAATTACATTTTTAATTGTGGAACACAATATAAAACTTTTAAAAGGATTTGTAAATAGAGTATATTTTATGATAAAAGGAGAAATAGTTGGTGAAATCAAAGGAGAGGAAATCAGACCAGAAATTGTTGAAAAAATTTTTGGAATGTGATAAAATTTTTACAAAAGGAGCTGAAACTATGGGGAAAAGAGGGAATTGTCTTGTATTTGCAATAATAATTTCCTTATTTTTATCCGGTTGTAAAAGAGAAGGTAAAGAAGCTGAAATTATTGTTTTGGCTGATCACTCTGGCTCTGTTGCACAGATTCAAGGGTATCTTACCGATGCTGGCAAAAAAATTGAAGAATATCTTGGGTATTGTTCTCCCCAAATTTTTGTTAAAGTGTATCACTTTGCTGTGAACGCAAAGCTATATAACATAGTAAAAGCAAGCGACTTTAACAAAAGTTTCATTGAGGAAAAGAATTCCATTTTAGAAGAAAAAGAAAGAAAATATACACTGTTGAAGAATATAAATTATGTAATTGAAGATGAATCAGAAAAATATAACATTAAAGCAGTTTTTGTAATATCAGACGCGGTTTCTCAACCTCCGCAACCTATAAAAGATGTGACACTTCAGCGCATAGTTGAGGAAAATTCCAATATTCCTATTATCTGGATCAAACCAGATATGAGCACAGTTTTATTTATGCAAGGAGAAAAGGTGGAAAATCCGGAAATTAGTGTTATAGCAAAAGTTTTAAGGGAAGAAAGAAGAAATATACTCTGGAGGTTTATAAAGATTGTAGGTTTTATTCTAATAGGCATACTTGTATTAATTATATTACTTCTAATATTAAGATTTTTTACAAAAAATTTAATAGTTCCTCTGATTAGCTTTTTCATAAAGCAGTTTAAAAGCACATCAGAGGTTTTGGGGAAAATGCCAGAGAGAATAAAAGAGGCTACGAGAAGTTATGAGTTTTATATAAAAATGAACAACAAAAGTATAGGGATTGAAAGGAGAACTGTTATTTTTACCAACCAACAAGTCAGCTCCAAAGATGGAAACATCCATTATTTCGAAAATATTAATATTCAGAACTTTTTTGGGTCTTTATATGTGAAAGTGATGAAAGGAACCCAAAACCAATTTACAGTAGAAAATCATTCATCAGATCCAATTGTGCTTAAATTTGGGAGAAGGCAAATAGAACTGGAAAGGGGAAAGAGACAGAGCTTATCTTTGGGACAGCAGATTAAAGAATTATCTGTATATTTGAAATTTCAGGGACGGTTAAGACATTTGTTTGATGTATTTGTTCGAAAACAGCAAAATTAAAGGGGGAGTAAAAAATGAATAAATTAATTACTATTGTAGGAACAACGCCAATTTTAACTTTGGAAAGTCTTCTGAAGACCGGAGAGCATTTTTTCGAAGATAATTATAGACTTCATTGTTTTGATACTCAGCCTTTGAGCAGGAAATCCCCTCTGTCGGGTAACTTTGCTCAGCTCTCCGTAAGCGACGGCAAAAATATATTCTTGGATAATGATAACTTAATTGAGTTTATAAAATCCTTTATTTCTGATGATGATCTACAAAAAATTAAAGAATTCAATCCTACTGCAGGAGGAGCAGGAGGTAAATGGGAAGGTGGATTTTGTGCTTTTTTTTCTCAAATGGATTTTATTAGAAGAGGAATTAAAGGTTTTTTAAGTGAAGCAAGTGAACCTTTTGACGTCATAATAACAGGTGGCTCCATGGGTGGGACAAAGTCAGGTTTTTTTATTCCCATGATTTTCGCAGTTGGCTATATTTTAACAAGGGAATTTAGAAATAATAAAGATTACAGATTGAATTTAATAATAACTATACCTGATGAAAGATTGGAACAAAGACCTACTACTATCAGAGACGCATGGAAAGATAATGCGATATTTATTTTTAAATATTTAAGCAAATTCCTTAACTTTATGAAAAAAGAAGGTCAAATAAATCGTATTTTAGTTTATTTTATTAACCCCGGACAAGGTTCAGATATGGATAACAGGACTTTACTTAAAGTAATATCTTTACTAACAAACGATCAAATTCCCTCGAGACTGATAGATGTGCCTACTCAACAAGGGAAAAATTACTTTGTTATCCACTTTAAAGATAAATTTTTCTTTCTAAAAAGATTAAGAGAATATTTAAAATATCATTTAATTGGCTATATTTGTGAAACTGAAAAACAAAATCTCCAGACGGCACAACTTAAGAATTATAATGGAGTAATACAATATTTGATTGGGATATTAAAAAGCAGGATTCAAAAAATAAATAAAAACGAAAAACCAGTATGGATATCAGATGCTATTGAGGCTATAGATAGTGTTGATTTTTTTGAAGAATTAAAAAAACGTTTTTCATTCAATACCTATGCAGATTATAGGAATATGAAATCTATGCTAGATGAAAATAATGATGAGTATATTGAGAAAATCATGGAAGAATCAGTAATTAATTTGTTTTATCTTCAATTTCAAATAGATGAAATATATGAAGATGAAAAGGATCAAATAAGAGAAAAAATTAAAGAGAAATTTGATAAACTAAACACTGATCTGGAAAATTTAATAAAAGATTATCAAAGAAAATTAGATGCTCTTGATTCAAAGATTATGCTATCCAAAGAAAGCCTAAAAAAAGAGTTGGATATAAATGCTTATGAAAGTACAAATATTCACTCTGCTTTCATAAGTTTCTTTCAAACTTCCTTTGCCGTACAAAAAAACAGTCTACTGAATATAATTTATAAAGAAAATACCCAAGAATTAATAGAGAAAGTCGAAAAAATTGTAGATGAATATTTTAATACGAATTTAGTAAATGTGAAAGTTAAAGTTGAGGATTTTTTGAAATTTTACGAAGAACTGGGAAGTCTTTTAGGGGATTTAAATAGGTATATGTTCCACGGAGATAATTTTCTACCAATTCATAAACTTACACAAAAGGCAAGAAGTGATACATTACCATATATAGCTATATGGGTTAATTATTTACATATGATAGATGTAAATATCATATCAAATTCTCTTCAAAATTTTGATAATTTGGGTGCCGTTCAACCTCAACATATTGAAATTAAAAAAGAAATACAATGGAAAATAAATAATGCTATAAATTATTATGCAATACTTAAACATGCATTCATTTGTTTTATGCCTTTTAAGGATATAAAGGATCTGGAGTGTGTGCAGAACGGGTATTATAGCTTTAAAGTTAATTGAGAAATATGGTTATTGGTCTTAAAATATTTCATCTACTTGCTGTATTAATTTTTCTTATTTCTGTTTGTATAATATTGATAACTTCTTTGTTTAAAGTTTTTAAATTTACTTTCCCTAAATTTTTAAATAAAATATATCTTTTTGCATGGGCTTTCATTTTTATTTCTTCCTACTATTTTATCCTATCAAGTATTGCCCTTATAGGTAAGTCCTACAGGGTAAAGATCTTGTTTGAAAGAGAAGGGAAAGTAAAAGAAAAAATCTTTAAGATTGATTATGAAAATCCTTTATGGATAATTAGGAAGGGAGCAAAAGAATATTATTATGGAGATACTTTAAATGTAGATATTAAATTCCCTTACGAAAAAGAAGTAATTGCCTGTTTCAGTATGGATAAAAAAGAATATGACCCTGACTTGTTACGAGCTGTAGGTATATACAAAATTGAATTTTTGGATAAAACCAATAGATGGATTATGCTAAGTTTTATACTTTTTGCTTTTCCTATTTTTGTTTTTTTTTCTACGTTCAGGGGAAAATTGAATCAAAATATTTTTGACGATATTCTCAAAATTTTGTTAACTTTTTATATAATAGCAATGTCTTATTTCTGTGTTTTGTTTGGATTTTCAATTTTAAATATTATATTTATATCAGTATCTCTACTATTTTATTTTATTTCTAAGAGGTTTTCAAAAGTAATAAAAGAATTTTTGGAATACAAAATTATGTTTTCATTTGATTTTAACTCTTTATTTTGGAAAATTTCTATTTCGTTGATTTTTCTTCTGTTTATTTCTTTAATCTTTAATAAAATTGATTTAGTTATATTAGAAAAAATTTATATCTTGAAAAGGCCATATCAACTAATAAAAAGGCTATATCAACCAGTCTATATTTCCTTTCTTGTACTTATATCCTCGGTTTATTGGCATACCCATATTGAAGTTTCATTAAAAAGAAAGTTGATTACTTTTTTTTCTTTTTTAGTACTTATATTAGGTTTGGTAGGAATAAAGGATTTCGGTTTTTTGACTGTCATCGCTTTTGCTGTTTTTTTTCAGTTATTGCTGGCTATTTATTATTATAAAGATTCGAAGCAAAAAGGGATTATACTTGTTCCAGTTTCCATTTTCTTAATGATTTTTTTGGTAATTGTAGTCATGAGAATTTTACTTCCCTCTATTATCCTTTTTATTTCTAATTACGTATGGAAAAGTGAAAGACTTTTTGAGAGGACCCAGATGCTTAAGTTCCCTTTTTTGTTCCATTCTTTTAAACAATTGCTTTTAAGTTTTTATTTAATAAATGAAGGGTTTCTTTTTGGAAAGGGATTTTTTACAGATTTACCGGCTAAGGCCACTGAGTACTTCTATACCGATCAACCGTATTCCACCTTTTCCTTTGCAGGAGGTGTTTTGCTTTTGATTACATTTTATATTTTTAAATTTTATTTATATACCCTTATAATAGTAAAAATTATGGAACAAACTCTTCCAGAAAGAAGAAAAAGATTTTCGCTTATATATCTGCCTGTTATTTTATGTTACTCCATTTTCGATATGTTGCCATTACTAGGTGCATTTCGATTTTTACCTTTTTCAGGACTGCCAACAATTTTTTTGTCTTACTCGATCCAACTTACAATAGCTTTTTTGTTTTTGGTTTCTCCTTTTTTCTACTTATACAATCCACAGGAATATGAGAAATAAAATAATTACCATAGCCAAGAAGATAAGAGATAGATTAATAAGAGATAAATTAAATTTTATAATATTTGTGCTTTTTTTCTTTTGTGTTAGCTTATTTTCTTATTTTTTGTTGAAAAATACTGTCCTTATATATCCAAATAAATTCGATCATTATCTTGTTAACATTCCAAATATCAGACCTATAGAAATAAAATTTATTCCTGAAAATGATTCTTTTCTAGTGCTTTTAAATGACAGGGTCAAGAAAAATCCAGAGTTATTTTGGTGGGACAATATTTTGGTTAAGTTCAAGAAAATAAAAGACAGAAATATATTAAGAATATATATTCTCCAGTATGAAATTGAGTGTAAAGAAGATGAATGGGTAGCATTAGAACCCGTGCCTCAATATCCTATTATAACAGAGATTCCTGAAAAAGGAATTTTTTTACCTATCAGAGAGTTGGACCTTAATAGATACATGATAAAATACAAAGAAGGAAGCTTCATTATATGGGATAAATTTGAAAATAAATACGATTCGACAAAAAGTGTATATTCTCTTTTTGGAAATGTAGTTAATTTACAATACATAAAATTAGGAAAAAGAATAAGGCTAACATTTAATAACCCTTTAAGATTATTGAGTGTTCCTTTTTCAGGAATCTCTGTTATAATAGGAAACTATGAAATATATTATAAATATCCCTTTCTCTATCCTTCTGTAATTGTTCCATACGATTTTTATTATAAAGTAAAGAAATTATGCTCAAAGGGTATTATATCTTATGACAGTGAAAAAAGGAAACTCAAAATTAGAATTCCTTCTGAGAGTGAGAGAGAATTAAAAAGAATCTTTTATGATGTTTTTGAAGTAAAGGATACAGTCATAATATGGAGAAGGTTCAAAAAGTATCTTTCTACAAAAAAAGATAGAAAAAGTGAGTTTTACGGAAAATTTGATGAGAAATTTTTTACTCCCTGGCTTATAAAAAATGGTAGAGTTTATGGAATAAAGACCTATTATCTATCCCAGAATGTCTCTTTAAGTAAACTTTTAAGACAAGATGTTCTTTCAATAGTAAAAGATAGGAATGGAAGAAGCTTGTTTATTAAAAACACCCCTGTGTTAAATTCCTTGTGGAATATCCTATCCCCAACTAATTTAAATGATATTATTGATGAGTACATTTCGTCAAAGGATTTTAAATCGCAAATAAGATACTACTTTGTAAACGAAAAAGAGAAAAATATATATCTATCAATTGATTTAAATACACAAAAAGTATTAGAGAGTGTAATTGAAGATTTTGCTACAAAAGCAAATAAAAAAGCAAAAAGTTATTTTAAAAAAATATTTGGTTCCCCCTATCCTCACATTGGTGCAGTGATTCTTTCAGATAGTGGGGAAATTTTAGCAGCAGTGTCTTATCCATACCCCAAATCTTTAAAAGAGTTTATATTCTATGCAAACAATATATCAGAGACCCAAAATTGGAGAAATTCGCCCTTAATGAATAGAGTGTGGAAGGAGAGATATCCGATAGGTTCAACAGTAAAACCTATTATTGCAAATATGGCTCTTAATCTTGGTATATATATTAAAAAAATGGGCAAATATTACATACCAGATGTATGGGGTGAAGATAAGATTTTTATTGATAAAAAAGGATTTATTGATAGAATAGGTAGGTATAGAATAAAACCACTGAGAAATTACAAGTATTATAAGTACCCCTTTAAGATAACTTTTAGGGATTTTTTAGTTCGCTCAATAAATGTAGCATCTGCAAAACTGCTTTGTTCTTTCCCTAAGACCTATTTAAGGAGGTTCTCTTCTTACTGGAATATAGGAGAATTTTTCTTACTTGAAGACAGATTTAAAAAAATATCTTCTTTTGGTTTCCCTAAATTTACTAATCCTTTCTGGTGCGAAGGAGCAACTATTATAGAATATGATGAGAATGACTTAACAAGAATATCTAGGTTATCCATAGGAGATGGTATATATAGTTCTATTCTTTATTTGACTTCTCTTTATTTATCACTTGATAAAAATGAATGGATACTTCCTACTTTACAAAAGGGGAAGGGTAAAGTGTTATTATCTCCATGGTTCATGAAAAATTATAGTAGGTTAATAACAGATTATTTGGAGGGAGTTGTGAAAGATTCTAAGGGAACTGCTTACCATGCTTTTAAAAATCTTAATTTTGAGAATGTCAAAATCTGGGGAAAAACAGGAACTGCAGAAGTTTTTAAAAAGAAATCTCACAAGTTGTTTGTATGTGGAATTGAACTTTATAATAAAAAATACTATATGGGTGTAATTGTTGAAAATGCAGAAGGTTTGTTTGGGTATAATCCGGCTGCTTTAATTGTTAAAAACTTTATAGCCAAACTTATGGTAAATGGTAATAAGATTAAGCGATAAATGAATAAATTAAAAAATGACATCTTCGGTATTTCATATTGTTTAAAATACAGGTTTAAACAATTGTATGAAGAATTTATAAAAGGGATATATATACCTTCCGAAGAAGAGTGGGTTTACATAAAAGAAAAGGCTGAATCAAATCAAATAGATAAACTTCGTTCTGGGGAAGATAAACGAGTTGATTTCAATAAGCCTCTGATTCTCTTTTTTATTGATGGAAAAGAACATGAGATTAAAAGTCTTCCATATGAAATTGATCTCTCTTCCTTGAATTTGAAAATAAAAAAAATTGATGAGAATTTGAAAGTTACATTAGAGATTACCAGCCAGGAAGGAAAACCACCTAAAGAAAAGGCTATTTCTAATGGAGAACAGATTAATCTACTAGGGGAAAAAATTTCTTATTTTATATTCAATCCAGAAATGTTCAAGGTAAATGCTATAATTGTTATTACCCCTCCTTTTATTATAGGAAAGTTAAGGAATGGTAGGGACGATTCACCTATAAACATAAATGGCCTCAATTTTATTGTAGACAAAGAAGAAAAAGAAGAAAAAAATTTTAAATATAGTGTATTTAATAACGATTCACGAATGTATGTATCAAGCGGCAAGCCCGTAACTACAGAATCCATTAGGGAGAATTGTCAGAAACTTCTTGAGTTTTTTGAAATATCAAAAAGAAACAATTATCTTGTTTTGCAATTGAAAAAGGAAGTGAGGCTAACTGATATATTTAAAGATAAAGAAACTGTAAAAAAAATAGTGAGGGAACATAAAAATGAATGGATTTTATGTGGAGTAAATAAAGTCTGTGTTGTGAATTATAAATTTGGTGGAGAAGAGAGTGAAAGTGAATTTGCCTTTTTATTAGAGTTTTCAAAAGAATTTAAGGAATTTTTAAAAATTATTTCTAAAATTTTTGACTGATTAAATTCTTGTAATTTATAATTAATAATTATAAATTATGAATTCTAAAGAATTTGTAAAAAACAAAATAAGAAGTGTTAATACCATCTTCATTTGCAATTTCAGCGAATTTGATAAGGAACTAGAAAATATAAAAGAATTGAATGAAGCATTAAGGAGGTACATTAGATACTGTTTTAATTATAAGAAAGAAGAAACCGTATTTGGTCGAAAATTTTCTGTTCTATATGGTTCACAAACATCTGAAGATGACATTAATGGCCCTATTATAGTACTTCCAATCTCCGACGAATTTACATTAGACACTTTGGATAAAAGTTTTAAACCCAAGGATAATCATCATAAAAATACACATCTTCAAAAAAAAGGACTTGAGTTGCTGATCGAAAAAATATGGAGATTTTTTGATATTTCAATAGAAGATATAACACGAAGAAGTGATGTTGAATATTACAAAACACTTAAAAAACGTTTGCCTGTTTTTCTTATCTTTTCTTTTATTACTGAAGAAGATTTCATAGAAAAATATGGAATCTATTGTTTGAACTCTCCTTTCTTTTATGTTATTAATTATTGTAAAAATTTTGATTTAAGTGAAATGTTTGGGAAAAAAGATTTAAGAGAGGAAAATGAAAAAAAGAATTAAAAAAGAGCGTTTTAAGAATAATGAGTTTATTAAATGGAAAATATTGTTTCTGGATGATGAGATATATAGTCAAACAGTTCTGAATGAAATTTCTGAATTAATCCTGAATAATACATTTGGAAAAGGAAGTAATCTTGTGTTTTGCAATAGTATAGAATTGAAAAAAAGAAGCAGTGAAGAAAAAGTAATAAATATAAATGATTTCGAACGGGATATATATGATTATGACCTAATATTAACGGATATCTGGTACGAAGAAGGAAAAAGTACAAGATATACTTTGTATGGAAAAGATGTTCTTTTACCTTTAATAAGAAGATTCCGGAATATAAAAATTTTTCCCATTGTCATAATGTTAAGTAGAATTCCTTCTCATGAAATAGCTCATGAAAACATAAAAGAAGGAGCTGATTACTATTTATCCAAAAAAAGATTTTTTATTCAATTGCCGATATCTTTAAGACGCCTGATAGAGATGTTGTATTTCTATTTTATGGAAGAAGGTGAGATAAGAGAGGAGGAAGAAGAAGATTTTTTGAATTTACTAAAAAAGTTTTTGAAAAAAAATTATGGTATAGTTGAAGAAGAGTTTAAGGAAATAATTAGCAAGATCACTAAGAACACACTTACCAGTAGAACTTCAGTGTGCTATTATGTAGAAATCCCTATGAGAGAATTACATAAAATTTTACATAGATTTATTAAAGTATCAACAATTGATAAAATATATTCTGAAAAATATAATTATGAAAAATATATAAAAGGTAATATTGATAATTTCTGTGGAAGAATTGAGGAAGAGCCTGTAATTTTGATAAAAAGGGACAGAGACAATAAAAATGAAATAAAAGCTATAAAAACCCTTATTGCATATACCCCTGCTGGTTATCCGGAAAAGGGTAAAGAAGTAATAAGCATGGTTGATTTTATGAAAGATGAGAAGAACCTTAACAAAATTAATTCAGTGATAGATTTTGTATTTGATCGTATTTTATATAACTTACATAAAGCTGGTAGTATTTATAATGATGATATTAGAAAATATTACAGGAAATTTTTCCCACCAATTACAGTAAATTTAGTTGATTTAAAAGGAGATTTTATAGTAGAGGAAAGGGATCTAGAGAATAAAACATTGAAAATTATTAATAGAGAAACAGGGAGAACTTTTAAAATAGATTTCAAGAACTCTATTAATGAGAGATACAAGGAGAAGATTTTATACCATATTCTTATAAGAAAAGGTAAAATATTAAACGTACCTAAAGGGGATGAAAGAAAAAAGGAGAAAGACAATGAATACTTAAAAGCTGTGCAAGATGGATTTTATAAGAAAATAAAAGAAATCTATAATTTGTTGGACCTTAAACATGAAGATGATGCAAGAGATAAATTTGAAGGGGAGAATTTGGATCTATTTGGGAATAAGATCATCAATCCCGTTTTTTATTTTGGATTAATAGACAATGAAAACACCCGACTAAGTCAGATTTTGAAAACCCCCCATTTTTCAATAATACACGGAGACCTTCAGCCGGAGAATATTCTGTTAGTACCCATTGAAAAAAATTCTGTTTTGCCGTGGCTTATTGATTTTGGAGAGACAGGTAAGGGGCATATATTCCATGACTATGCAAAATTAGAACTCCAAATAAGACTTATGATTATTTCAGATGTTTTTCATAATATTTTTGCAAGGGGGATTCCTTTAATAAATTTTGGGAAAGAAGAAAGAGAAGAAATATTGAAAAAGGAGATACGGTATCTATTAAATTTTGAAAGAAAACTTCTGGGTAATCTTTTTGAAGAAATGATAAATCTTTCTCACCTAGATGAACCTTTTTCTTTGTTCAAGGAAATAGGTTATTATTATTCCTGTCTTAACCGAATACAGATAAAGGCAAAAGAAATACATAAAAGCTTAAGGAGTGATGAGAGACTGATAGATTGGGATATGCTAAAATTGGAATATCTTCTTTCTCTTTATTATTTATCTTTGAATTCCCTTAAATATAATGAGGAAATAAATCCCGAGAAAAGACTTTCAGCTCCTTTACCCAGAATACTGTCAATTCTAACGTCTGCAGTTGCACTTGAAAGATTTTTGAATATTGTACTGAAAAAAGCTGAAAGTGAGAGTCCAGAACGAAATGTATATATTGAGTTTTTGAACTCAATAATTAACCCTTTATCTTCTGGCACAGACAAAGATAACGTGTTAATGCGAATGGCACTTATACTTTCAAGACTTTCCAAAAGAGAAGGTAAAAATAGACCGAAAGTAGGAGCAATAGTTTTGGACAGAGAAGGGAAAATAATAAGTTTGAGTTCAAGAAAAGGAGATAGACACGCAGAATATATTGCACTGAATAAATTGGAAAAGGAGCAATATAAAGACGGAACAATTTATACTACTCTTGAACCATGTTTTTACAGAAATACAAAAAATATAACCCCTTGTTGTTATGAAATCTTGGATAAGGAAATAGGTAGAGTGGTGATTGGTTGTCCTGATAATAACCCTGTGATTAAAGAAAAGGGCTTTAAAATTTTAAGAGGAGGTGGTAAGAATATAGATAAAATTATATCAAAAAACAAAAAAATTTTAGCTGAAGAAATTGCGAATTATACTACAGAGCTTTATAAAAAATTATATTCTGCACAGAAACGCAAAGTTGCACCCCAAGTTAAATGGCATAAAGAGCTCGAAGAAGAAATTAAAAAACTTAACATTGAGTTTTTTGCTAAAGAACGGTGAAAGATATTATAAAAAAAATTGCTGGCTATCATCTTGATACACTTAGACACCTTCTTAGGGTAAGCAATTTACCGCTTGTTAACATCCTGGAATTAAAACCAAATGAGTATATTGATGTATCCACAATATCCAGAGAAGAAGCAATTTTTACAGGCAAGAATAAAATTATCCTTACAGGGAAAGAAAAAGGCTTCCAAAATTTTCTTAGACTGTATCAAGAATTTATGTTAAACCCTGAAAATAGAGAAATATATTATGGATACCCTTTTATTTATTTTAAAACACAGGATAAAAATTATTTTGGTCCTCTGTTTATTATACCTGTCAATTTTGAGGTTAATTTAAAGAGAAATTATTTTAGAATATACCCTATTTCTGATGAATTGATTCTTAACAGCCAGTTAGTTAGCCAGTTAGCACCGAAAGAAGACATTGCTAATATGGTAAAGTTTTATTTTGAAAAAGAAAACATAACAATACCTGTAAGAAAGGAAGAACTTATAAACCTTATTTCTAACATTCTAAAAATCATTGATTTTGATAGAAAGATCGAGTATGATGGATTTGAAAAACTTGAGTATCCCCCGAATTCTCCCTGGATCAAATTCTGTGGTGCCATTTTCCTCCTGAAAATTGCATTTTTTTACACTTTGATTGATCTGAGAAAAATCTATGAAGAAGAGAATGAGTTAAAAAAATCTATTCTTAATTATATTTTTAATAAAGCAGAAAAAGAAGAGGATGAAGAAAAATTTAACATAAGACATCCTGTCTATCCATTACCCTTTGACGAAAAAAAGTTAGAAGTGGCAAATGAAGCTATGAGGAAGAAGTTAGTTGTGGTGCAGGGTCCTCCCGGAACAGGAAAGTCACAGACAATTGCAAATCTTGCTGCTCATCTATCAAGTAATGATAAAAAAGTTTTGATTACAAGTGAGAAGAAAAAAGCTCTTGAAGTTGTTATTCATAAACTTAACTCTCTTGGGATTGAGTATCTTTTTTTCCCTCTGATAAAAAAAGATAAAAACACAAAAAAGATTTTATTGGATATGCTGGAAGATATCGAAACAAAATGGGAGAAAGTAACAGGGGGATATTCTAAAAATAGACTAGAAGAATGTATTAGAGAAAGAGAGCACGTTTTACTAGAAATAGAGAGAAAAAAAGAAGAATTCAATAAAATAATAGAATTGAGTAAAAAATTTAAAGAAGCTTTTGAGAAATATAAAGATGAATTTGAAGAATTTAATTTTTTACCAGAGGAGATTACAGTTGATGAAAATAAAATCGGTGAATATATAGATACTGCAGAATTTCTTTCTAAAAAATATAAAGATATAAAACATATTTTTACCGAGAAACAGAAGTTGGAATTTTTTAAAAAATTAACAACTTACAACGTTTCTTCCTCACAATTGATTGAAAAGCTCAAAATATTGAAGGACTTATCCCAAAAAGAAGTTAATCATAAAATTTATGAAGAACTTTTTAGATTATCCGAGGAGTTTAAAGAAAGTCCAGGCTTTTTAAATATATTGACAAACTCAATTATAAGCCTGCAGCAAAAACTAAAAGCTTACTCAGAAATTTTAGATACCTTGAATCTTAATGAATTGAAATGTAGTATGGACATAATAAATAAAGAAATCTTCTCAATAGAAGAAATAGAGGATACTCTTGGGAGTCTGAACCGATTAGTTGAAAAGTATTTGAATGTTTCAAGAAGTAAAATAACGGGAAATTTAATTGTTAAGATTTTAAAAATTGATAAAAATATTGTAAAAGCATTGGAAAATTTACCTGTGCCTGAAGATGAAAAGAAAGACTTTGTAGATAATATAATTGTTAATAAAAGAAGGTATGAGTGGCAAAAATTTAAAGAGAAATGGGATAAAATTATAAAATTTCTAAAAAATCACTTAGAGCTTCAAGGCTTAATAAACGAATCGCAAATTTCAGTTATAAAAGAATTAAAAATAGAAGAACTTTTAAGTAATCGTGATATATTAGATAAAGTGAAAATTCATATAGAGTTAATGAGAATTTTAAAAGAAATAGGAAAATTTAGAGAAATGCTGGGGATTTCATCCGAAACTCTTTTTATTGATAAAAATCTTACACAAATTGCTGAAAAAATTAATATGCTTGAGAAATTGGATAACGACTTTAGAAAATACCTTGATTATCTCAAGCTTATGGATAGATTTCCTTTTAATATCCGCAGATGGTTAATCCAGAATATCTCTATTATGGAAAATTCAAATTTTGTTGATATCTTTAAAAAAGCATTAAATGCGAGAATTTTTGAAAACAAATTAAAGGAGATAAAGAGTGAACTTGAAAAAAACGATACAAATAATTTATTTTTGGAAATTATAAATTTAGATAAAAGACTTCTTGAGCTTAACAGTGCAATATGCAGAAGCAAGCATTATATAAGAATTCAGGAGGGTATGGAAGGAGATCTTGGAGCAGAAATTTCTTCCTTTAAAAAATTGATAAAAAGATCGAGGAAGAGTTTATCAAAAACAGAAGAAATAAAAAAGTTTATAGATTACAACATTATATTGAAATATTTCCCTGTCTGGGTGATAGATATAGAC
>CAYZDX010000007.1:0-14153 GCA_964477565.1 Candidatus Woesearchaeota archaeon
TCCTTGCCTCACCCTTCGGGTTCGGTCATATAACAGCGATTAAGAGGGCTTTGTTACCTTCAACAAGTCGCCCCAAATTTTTACTTCGTGAAAACTTTTCTTAATTGCATATCTCCAAAACACTATACCAACCAATAAATTTACAAAACCATAGGAACGAAAACTTTATAAATATACATCTTTTGTGTATACATACATGTATATACCACCTCCTTTCAACTGCCCAAAATGGGCAGTTGTTATATTAAAATGTCAGATATATTTGATCAAAAAATTTTATGTAAAAATTGTAACAAAGAAATGGAAAAAATCTTTATAGTTAGAAATGGATTTAAAATGAGAGCTTTAACATGTAAGAAATGTGGAAATAAACTTGTTCATCCAAAAGATGAGCAAGAATATAAAAAATTCCTTAATTTAAGAAATAAAGTTTATAAAGTTAAATTACGAATTGTTGGGAATAGTTATGCTATATCAATTCCAAAAGAGATAGTACAATTCATAAACCGATTTGAAAAAGAATTTAATGATTTAGTTAAATTAACTTTTGAAGATGCAAGGAGGTTAAGATTAATGTTTGATTAAAATGGAAATACATCATAAAATTGCTGGGATAATTATTAAAAATAGAAAATTACTAATGTGTAGAAAACATAATGAGCCACATTTTATCATGCCTGGAGGCAAAGTTATTGGAGGGGAGACTCCTGAACAAACATTGAGGAGAGAGTTGAGAGAAGAACTTAATGTCGAGTTAAAATCTTTCAAGCCATTCAAAACATGGGAGGCAGAACATTTTAGGGATAAAGACAAAATTGTGAGAATGGAAACATTTTTTGTTGAAATCGAAGGAGAACCAAAAGCAACAAACGAAATAAATGAAATTGCATGGATAGACAGTGATTATAAAAAGAAAGGTTTAAAAGTCGCTTCAATTGATGAAGATTATCTTATCCCAGAATTAAAAAAATTAAATTTAATTGATTAAAATGACAAAACAAGAAATTAGATTAAAAGTAGTAGAGGCATTACAAGATGATGCCTATAAAGGAATAGCAAGAATAGATACAGAAACAATGAGAAAGCTTGGTTTGAAAAGAGGCGACGTTATAACCATAGAGGGTGGAAGAGAAACAGTAGCAATAGTTGACAGGGCATATCCTGCTGATGTAGGAGAAAATTTAATTAGAATTGATGGGATTATAAGAAGGAACGCAAGAACAGGGATAGGAGAAATAGTTACAATTAAAAAAGCTGATATAAAGGAAGCTAAAAGAATTAATATTGCTCCTTCACAAAAAGGAGTGATGGTTCAGGCCAGTCCAGAAATCCTAAAACAAGGTTTATTGGGAAGAGCTGTAGTAAAAGGAGATATTGTTGTTTTAGGGGGAGCTGCAAGAAGGAGAGACATCATGTCTGATATGGACTTTTTTAATGATATTTTTGCAGAAGCTTTATCTGGAATCGGCGGATTTGGTTTCTCAGGGGTACAAACAAGATTTGTAGTAGTTTCTACCCAACCCCAACAACCATGTATAATAACTGAAAATACAGAGATTGTATTGACTCCAAGTGCAGTTGAAATAAGTGAAGAAAAAATTCCAGAAGTCACTTATGAAGATATTGGAGGTTTAGATGATGAAGTTAAAAAAATTAGGGAAATGGTAGAATTGCCATTAAAACATCCAGAGATATTCTCGAGATTAGGAATAGAACCTCCAAAAGGTGTTTTATTGCATGGTCCTCCAGGAACAGGGAAAACTTTATTGGCAAAGGCAGTTGCTAATGAATCTGATGCTAACTTTATTTTAATTAATGGTCCAGAATTAATGAGTAAGTTTTATGGAGAAAGTGAAAAAAACTTGAGAAAAAAATTTGAAGAAGCTGAAAAAACTGCTCCTTCAATAATCTTTATTGATGAAATTGATGCTATTGCTCCTAAAAGAGAAGAAAGTTATGGAGAAGTAGAAAGGAGAGTAGTATCTCAACTTCTTACATTAATGGATGGTTTAAAATCAAGAGGAAAGGTAGTTGTTATTGGAGCTACAAATAGGCCAAATGCCCTTGACCCTGCTTTAAGAAGGCCTGGAAGATTTGATAGAGAAATTTCAATTAATGTTCCTGATAAAAATGGAAGATTAGCAATACTAAAGATTCATACGAGAAATATGCCTCTTGCCAAAGATGTTAATTTAGAAGAATTAGCTAACATTACTTATGGTTTTGTAGGAGCTGACCTTGCCTCTCTTGCTAAAGAAGCTGCCATGAATGTTCTAAGAAAAGTTTTGCCAAAAATAAAAATGGACGAAGAAGAAGAGATCCCTCAAGAAGTACTAGAAGCCCTAAAAATAACAAGAAAGGATTTTCTTATAGCACTTAAAACAGTCAGGCCAAGTGCTATGAGGGAGGTTTTAGTAGAAACACCAAATATTACATGGGAAGAAGTTGGCGGCCTTGATAAAATAAAACAAGAATTAATTGAAGCAATAGAATGGCCACTAAAATACCCAGAGTCGTTTACAAAAATGGGTATAAGACCTCCAAGAGGCATCTTACTTTACGGCCCCCCGGGAACAGGAAAAACTTTATTGGCAAAGGCAGTTGCTAATGAATCCCAAGCAAACTTTATTCAAGTTAAAGGCCCTGAGTTATTAAGCATGTGGGTAGGTAAAAGTGAGGAGGGTGTAAGAAAAATATTTGAAAGAGCAAGACAAGTAGCCCCTTGTATAATCTTTTTTGATGAAATTGATTCACTTGCAACAAGAAGGGGCCTGGACGTTGGAACAAGAGTTACAGAACAGGTTTTAAATCAGTTGCTTGCTGAAATGGATGGATTAGAAGAATTAGAAAATGTAATTGTTATTGGAGCTACAAATAGGCCAGATATGTTAGATCCTGCATTACTTAGACCTGGAAGATTTGATAGGATATTATTGGTAAGCCCACCAACAAAAGAAGGAAGACTTGCTATATTAAAAATTCATACAAGAAATATGCCTCTTGCCAAAGATGTTTCTCTTGAAAAATTAGCAGAATTAACAGAAGGTTATGTAGGGGCAGACATTGAAGCTTTATGTAGGGAAGCTGCTATGTTGGCTTTAAGGGAAAACAGGAATACAAAAGAAGTTAAGAAAAAACATTTTGATGAAGCAATGAAAAAAGTTTCGCCGTCAGTTTCAAAATCAACTTTAGATAAATATAAAAAACTTGAACAAGATTATCTAAAATCAGCGAAAGCAGCTTTGGAAAAACCAACAAGCTATTTAGGATAAATTTATAACATTTAAGTCAAAATCTCAACTTTTTCTTTTGCAACTAAAAAAGTATTCTCGGTTTGCGCAACTTTTCCTTTCTTTTTTTCTCTAAGTTGTGAAAATTGGTATAAGATGCCCTGTTGTTCTAAAAATTTTAAATTCAATGCCACCTTTTCTCCAAATTTTTTAATGAGCCATCTTTCACAAAAAGGCAAGGTTTTGTATTCTTGCCAAATATAATTTAAGATTTCTCTACCAATCCTCGTAACTTTCTTCTCTTTCAACATATAAATCCCTGAAGGTTTGCTTTCATAAACCTCTCCAACACCATTAGTAGAAAAAGGTTCAATAGCATATACTCCTTCATATATCTTATTTTTGTTGTTATTATCATAATTAGGAATAGTTATCCCGGCATGCAAATTATATCTCCTAATCTCATGCCCAGATAAATTTCTAACTGGAGAAAAATTAAAAGATGTTATAGTTTCCTGCACAACCTTCCCAATTTCGCAAATTTCAATTCCCTCTTTTATTTTTTTCATAACATTTTCCAAGGCTTTTTCACTTGCAAGGATTAATTTTTTATTTTCTTCATCATTTTCTAAATCTAAAGAAAAAGCAGTATCCACAATATAACCCTCAACATTAACTCCAAAATCTATTTTTAATAATCCAAAAGCAAGAGTTTCATCTTTATAACCAGGAGTATAATGAGCTGCCACCCCATTTATACTTAAATTAACTGGAAATGCCGGCTTTCCCCCCAAACTAATTATTCTATTTTCAATTTTTTCTGCTATCTCGATAAGTGGTGTGCCTTTCTTGATTATCGATTTTGCATAATCTTTGACTTTCCTTGCAATAGAACCGGCTTTCCTGTAATTTTCTATTCCTTCTATCATCGAAAAATCTAAAAATCTCTAGTTTTTAATTGTTTGTATGTCCCTAAAAGATTTAATTTATCACGGGATAGATAGGTTTTATAGTTTAGTTTCTCAAATTTTTGAGAATAGATATCCAATTAGAAAATTAAGAGAAGCTCAAAAAAGAATAAAAGAAGTAGAATATAAAAGGGATATTCTAAAACAACGAATAAATAAATTAGAAGCACTTTTACAAGAAAGAGATACTACAATAGAAAGCTTAGAAAAAGATATAGAGATGAAAAATGGACTTATTGGGCATTTAAAACAAGAGAATAGGAATTATAGAAATGCTGTTTTAGATATTCTCCAAAATTATGTTCCCTTTACTGCGCAACAAATTGCTAGAACAAAAGAGCCAGTAATTATTTTAGATTATGAAGGAAAAATCGCTGCTGCTTCAGATTCAGCTAAAAAATTACTTGGCAGAAAAAATCTCGAAGGATTAGATTATAAGGCATTAATTCATGTAGACGAAGAAGACGAACAAGAATTCAGTGAATTTATGAATAACTTAGAAAAAACTCGGGCAGAAGTAGTTGTAAATCAACCAGATAGGAGAAGATTTGGTTTGAGAATGATAAAATATTCCTCCCCACCCCTTGACATAAGTTACCTCCATTTAAATTTACCCAATACATACATTGTTCCTTTTGTTGTTATCAGAGCTCGCGGATCTAAAAAAATTATAAAAAGGAGATTTGAAAGAGAAATAAGAGACATAAGTGAAAAAATTGATGAAATCATAAGAAGATTCAGAAGCGAAAACCTAGGATTAGAACCTACTTAAAAACTCTCCTTTCTTTTGGAACAAAATTTTTAATTTTTCCTTCTTTCACATAACCACAACCAATAAAATCATTTTTATTTTTCAAGATAGTCACTTTCCTTTCTTTCTCTTTTTTCAATTTTTCATTTTTTATTTCAATTTCTTTTCCACTTAACCACATTTTAGCAAGAAAATCTGAAATCTCCATAATGCTCTTTGTCGGTTTTAATAAATTTAGCAAGTCAAAAGAAAGTCTAATTCCAAAATTCTCTTTTTTAAAAACAACCATTCCTATTCTTTCTATTCTAATCTCTTTTTCCATCTTTTCTATATCCTTTTCTATGATTCCCACAAAAAATATAAAATTTTCTATTTTTAAGAAGAACATACCCTCTTATATTAATTCCAAAATTTCTCTCTAACTCTCTTAAAATTTCTTTTTTCTCTTTTTTATTAACAATCCTTATATTCATTTTATTTTCCTTAATTTAGCTAAAAAAAATCCTTCAGTATTATTATCCTGAGGGTAAATTCTTATACATCTCCTAACTTCATCAGAAAATTTTTTTCCTTCCCATCCCTCCACCCCCTCCCTGACTTTTAATGGCAACTTCACACTCTCTAATTCTAAATTAAATTTTTTTATCAAAAAATCAACAACCTCTTCATTTTCTTCTGGAGCATAAGTGCAAGTTGAATAAACAAGAGTTCCGTTTTCTCTTAATAAATCTATTGAAGAAGCTGAAATTTTTTTCTGTTGCCATGAATATGTTTTTATTCTTCCTATTTGCCAATTTCTTAAATTTTCTGGCCTATGAAAAGTGCCTTCTCCTGAACATGAAGGGTCAATTAAAATTTTATCAAATCTTATCCCTAATTTCTTTAATTTCTTACATAAAATAACTGCATCATGTCTCGTAACAATGCAATTTGAACAACCGCATCTTTCAATATTAGAAATTAATGCCTTTATCCTTTCAATCTTAAAATCATTAGCTATTATAGTGCCAGAATTTTTCATCATAGCTGAAGCTTGTGTTGTTTTTGAGCCAGGAGCAGCTGTTAAATCTAACAACAATTCATCTGGTTTTGGTTGTAAAGCTAAAATAGGCATCATACTTTCAATTCCTTGAATATAATAATAACCCAAAGAATGTTCTCTTGTTTTTCCAAGGTCTCCAGGAGAAAGTTTATTTTCTACTACCATAATTTCTGGATGTTTTGAAAAGGGCTGTTTTATTCTCCACCCTTTTTCTTCTAATTTTTCTTTTAATTTTCTCGGAGAGATTTTTATTGTATTGCATCTTATTGATTTCAGAGGATATTTTTCAAAATAAGAAAAAAATCTTTCGTAATCTGGCATTAATTTTTTTATTCTCTCTTTGAACTCCTTCTTAATTTCCATTTTGTAGTTTTGAGAATTTTAATAAATTTATTATAAATCTACTTTAATATTAAAACGAGATGTTTTTAGATAAGGGAAGGGACCAATTCTCTGGAACAAGAACCTTAAGAGGATATCTTGAAATTTTTATTTTTGCCCTGTCTCCAAAATTAAAGTAATAAGTTGAAGAGGAATCTAAAGTTATACATCCCCCTTGATACCTCCTTGAGATAATCTCCAGCTCTTCATTTTCTTTTATTTCTCCTTTTAATATTTCAGGTTTAAATAGTCTTCCAAAATAAGGTTCTCTAACTAAGAATTTTAATTTCTTTTCACCATAATGAAATGGACTTCCTCCAGCAGATTTATACCAGGCATGGCTTCCAGAACCACTCGCAACCAATACACCAGAACTCCTTTGTTCTTCTTTTTTCCCTTTAAAGATAATTTCATATTTTGAAGTGTGAAATTGGTTTTCACTACCTATATAAACATCATTTAAAGCAATTTTATCTAACAGAATACCATTTCTTACAATCTCTATTCTTTGCCTTTCTATAATTTTAAAATTTCCTTTTATAATTTTCTTTAATTTTTCAACATCGTTCTCATTAACTGAAGTCAAAGCCCCTTCACTTTTTTCATATTCTGTATTTACCCCAAGAATGGGGGTATTTTTAATATAATGTGATGCTCTAATAAATGTCCCATCACCCCCAGCAGTAACCACCAAATCAACATTAAAAAGATTAAATTGCAAATCACTCGCTTTGGCTTTCTTTAAATTTGCCTTTTTTCTTATAATTTCTTCTATTTTTTTAACAGATTCTAAGTGTTTATCACTTAATTTCTCACTATAAATAAACAAAATTTTGTTAAACATTTTAAAAACTATCTAATTTTTTTTGTTCCTTACTGGCTATAATTTCTTTTATATTTACATCAAAAACTTCAAAAATATTTTCTACAGCTGGTAGAATTTGATTATTTATATAGTAATCGATATCATAGTTTCCTTCTTCTTCTGGCAATCTTGCTCTTTCCCTTACCAAAGCTTTTTTGTTTTTTGACTCAGCTATATAATACTGAATAAGCATACCTGCATTTACTGGCAAATCCAAAGACAACATTTTTCTTGCTACAGTTACATGAGGCCCCTCAGATTTATATTCAGAAAGTGGTTTTTTAAGCTGTGTTTTTATTATAAGTTGTTGCTTGTCTATTTCTCTTCTTTTAATTTTTTTAATTATCTCCTTTACATATTTCAAAGCCCGAATTTCAGAGCCATCTTTTAAAATTTTTTCGAGAACTTTATTTTGAACTTCTCTCGCAAGACTACACCAATCCCTTCTTACTGTTTCAAAACCTCTTATTTTCATTTTACCTTCCCAATTTATCAGCGCATATTTTTTCTTAGCTCCAAAAGTTCCTGTTCTTTTAGTTACCCACAAACCTCTTTTGTAAAAATCTTCCAATTCCAATTCCATAATTCCCGGCAGGTTAGAGTTCAATTCTTCCAAAAACTCAAGGGTTTCTTTTTTCGATTTTTCACCAAGAAGAAATGCAAATCCATCTGTGTCAGCGTAAATAACCTTATAACCTTTTGAATTTGTTTTTTCTATCATCTCTTTAATAAACTTTCTTGCTAAAGCTGCTGTTGCTGCAGCTGCTTCTAAACAATAATATCTTGCCCCAAAAAATCCTTGATATCCATATGAAGCATTTGCTAATAATTTATAAGCATTGCTTCTTGCTTTTTTTATAGGGCTCGGATTTTCTTTTAACTCTTGTTTATATTTTTTCCTCAATTTTATTAATTCAGATAACATCAAAGGAAAAAAACCCGGTTTTTTACTAAAATAATATTTTTTTTCTCCCACCTCAATTTCAAAACTATCTCGCCTTTTTTCCTCTCCTAAAAAAGTTGAGAGAGATAGATTATAACTTACAATAATTGAGGCATACATGCTTGTAAAATCAAATATGGCAAGATTCTCATATAAGTTAGCTTGGGGCTGAAAAACAAATGCTCCTTCATATTTCTTCCTACGCCTTCTTTTTTCTATCTCATCATGTATGGGTCTTTTCTCAGCTATTTCATTGAATTTATCTAAGTTATGCAGGATATAACTCTCGACCAACCCAGACATGCTTGTCCTTGTAATGTTAAATAAAGGTTCCTGTATAATTTTACAGAACTCCAACATGTCTGGCTTAAATTTTTCTGCCAATTTGTATGTTAATAAAGAATCTTGTAAATTATATTTAAAATAATCTTTCCATTCTTCTTTTTTTATTTTTGAAGAATGTTTATGATTAAAATCTAATTTACTTTCTCCCAAAAGTTCTGAAGCCACTTCATTTAGGGAGAGGGTTTCTGATTGAAGGTATTGGGAATAAACTGCTTCTATAAATCTGAACAAATCAACATGGACTATTCCCAAAATATAACCTGAAGAAATCCTGCTTCTTGCAAAAATTGGTTGTGAATTATCTAACCCCAAAGCCAATTTAATTCCTAATTTTCTTGCCCTGCTCCTCAAATAAGGCAAATCAAATCCATCTGAAAAATAACCCACAAGCAAATCAGGACTTATTTTTTTTATATAATTTACAAACGCTTCTAACATCTCTGCCTCATTTTTGTAATATTCAACAAAATCTTCTTTAGATTTTGATTTCCATGTAAGAACTTTCTTGAAATTCCTTGAAACCAAAGAAATCATTAAAATCTCTCCCTTACCAATTTCAAACTCATCTGCCTCTATATCAAAAGCAAGAACTTTTGGATTAAAATCTTCTTTAGGCAATCTCTCTATTTTTTCTGCCTTTATACATAAATCTACATCCAGATTGTTTACTCCAAATTCATTTGTTAAAATTTTTCCTGTAATTTTGTGCCAGGTTAAAGGAGCAAGTTTTCTCTCAATAATATATTTTGTTATATAGTTTAGGTCATATTCTCTTCTTGCCTCTATCTCTTTATCATCTAGTAAGTCAGCAATAGCATGCGCATCTTTGTAGTTTGTTATAAAAATTTTAATTGCTTTAACTTTTCTACCTAAAAAATTTTTTTCTTTTAATTCTGTCTTTACCACTTTTGTTGTTCTCGAAGGAAGGGAAATTTCAAGTTTTTTTATTTTCTCTTGCAATTTCTTTATTTTATTTTCACTCACACCAGGTTTTAATATTACATAAAAATAAGGATGAAAAGAATCAATCACACAAACTCTTCTTCCTTTATCATCTCTGCCAATTATTCTAACATAATTATTTCCTTTAAAATCAAAGGAGCCATAATCATAAGCTTGAAAATTTATCTCCATATAAAAAGAAATAATATGAGATATTTAAAACTGTCTACTTTTTGATAGTTTATACCACCTGTCTATTATATCTAATCTTGAATCTATTTTCTCACCAACAGCAGAATCCCATGCATAACCACTCGCCACATTTAAAAGAGTTATAATTTTCTCATACAACCCTCTTTTTATTGGTCTTTCATTTTCTACATAATAACTTACTCTCCTGAAAATCAAACTTGTAATTACATCTAAGGCAGTTAACTGGCAACAGGTTGGTCCATTTTCCACATTCATGTTATTCATAAAAAAATCAAGATAATCAACAAGCTCATTTAAATCAGAATGTTTTTTCATGAAATATTTTATAATCTTGCTTTTAAATATTTTTAAGAGATTTTTATATCACCGAATAGTAGTAATAATAGAAAGATTTATAAATAAATTTAAACAAAGATAATTATGGGAAAAAATCTAGAAAACAGAACAGTTGAAGAAAATTTAAATGATAGAACATTTAAAGCAAGACAAGAAGCTTTGTTTGAAAGAGATGCTGTAACTTATGCCAGATTATGTGACCAAGAAGGAGTTAAGCCAGAGGACCCCTTTCTTTATGAACAGGGATGGCTTGAGTTGCAACAACGAAATAGAATTTATTTTGATTTAGAGCAAAGAACTAAAGAATTAGAATACTGGGCAAAAGTTGCAAGAGTTGCCTTACCAAGATTTCCTGAATTAGAGAGAGGAGGAAGCATTAGTGTTAAGGAAATCAAGAGAAGATTGAGAGAAATAAGAGAAGCAGGATATCCTGTTCAACCATATTCTGAGATGAGAAAAGAAGAGGCGTGGAATTACTTAATGCAAATCAGAAAAGAGGTATACAGGAAAGCTGAACAATATTGTCCAGAAGTTCTTTCTGAAATTAAGGAAAAAAATGAAAGGCAAAAAAGAGAAGCAAGGGAAATAAGGTAAAATGTCAAAGATAATAGACATGGTCTTAGTGGATGGAGTTTATGTTCCTGTTGAAGATGTTTGTGAAAGAAGAGACCAGAAATTGGGAGGGAGAGAAAGTGAAAGAAAAAAGGAACTAATACAAGAAGTTTTGAAAGTGTTTAATGAAGTAAGGGACCAAATCTGGGATCCCAGAAATATGGAAAGAAAAAGATTACAAACCCCTTATTCAACTTCTAGAGAAGAAGTAAGGGGGCAGATTATTGATGTATATATTTAAAATGGCATTTAATCAAACTGGATTTAGGCATTCGATGGAAGGGTGGATAGGAGATTTTAAGAGTGTAAAGGAAGTTCAAGAAGCAGATAATAGAGAATTAGCTGAAATCGGAGGAAGCTATAAGGAAATAGCAAGAAGAATGCAGGAAATGTGGGATTTTGCTAATTTTTTTCATGAGCAAAGAAAAGATATTATTCCTTATGAAGAATGGAGAAGGACTATTGATCCTGTGCTAAGGAGATTTAAAATGCAGGACAGAGATTTTCATAAGAATTCTAAATTGTGGGAATCTTATAGTAGAGAATGGGCTAGATTAAGATCACAAGATCCCAGAACTCATTTAGACGGGAGAGTTGCTGTTTTGCAGTATTTAAGTACAAGGGGTTTTCAGGTATGTCCATTTGAACCTTGTGGTGAAACATGGAAGGGGGATGTTGAGGTAATGAGCAGGAAGACTGGAAGACTATTAACTATTAACAGAGGAACAATTCATATGGCAAGAGAACATCATTTTTTAGAAAAAGGCAATAAGTACGGAATAACAGCTAGGGAATTTTATGAAGGATTTATGTAGATAATCTTAAATATCCCTCCTTCCTTCTTTAAATATGGGTTTAAATATAGCTGAAATTATACCAAGAAAAGCTATAGAATTTTCAGAACTAAAAGGAAAAACAATAGTCATAGATGCAAGCAATGTTATTTATCAGTTTTTATCTACAATAAGACAACAAGACGGAACCCCCTTACAAGATTCTGAGGGCAAGATAACTTCTCATTTAAGCGGCTTGTTTTATAGGAACATTAATCTTATTGAAGAGGGCATAAAATTAATTTATGTTTTTGATGGGGAAATGCCTGAATTAAAACACGCGACAAATAAAAAAAGAAGAGAAATAAAAGAAATAGCAAGGGAAAAATATGAAGAAGCAAAAGCAAAAGAGGACATTGAAGCTATGAAAAGATATTCTCAACAACTCGCTTCATTAACCCCAGAAATAGTTGAGGAAAGTAAAGAACTATTGGAAGCAATGGGCATAGCATGTATACAAGCACCAAGTGAAGCAGAGGCACAAGCAAGTTATATGGTTAAAAAAGGAGAAGCTTATGCAGTAGGAAGTCAGGATTATGATGCCCTCCTTTTTTCTGCATCTCACTTAATTCAGAACTTAACTCTTGCAAGAAAAAGAAAAACAATTTCTGGTTTTGTTTATATTTCTCCTGAAATAATAGAACTTGAGAGAGTTTTAAATTCCCTACAAATTAATCAAGACCAACTCATTTGTCTTGGAATATTGATAGGCACAGATTATAATTCTGGAGGCATAAAAGGAATAGGACAGAAAACTGCCCTGGACATTGTTAGAAAATACAAGTATCCTGTTAAAATTTTTGAAGCAGTAAAAGAAAAAATAAAAGAAATGCCAGAAGAAAGACAGTTTGATTGGGAAGAAGTTTTTGAACTTTTTAAAACTCCGAAAGTTAAGGATGTAGAAATAAAATTTCCTAAATTGAATGAAGAAAGGGTAAAAAAAATTTTATTAGAAAGAGATTTCTCTGCATCAAGAATTGAGAATGGCCTGGAAAGATTGAGGAAAGCTATAGAGGAGAGAAAACAGAAAACTTTGTTTTAATTAATTTATTCTTCTGAATTTTCTAATTCTTTTTTTGCTACTTCTCCTGCAACTTGAATTGTTTTTTGCGCTTCTTCTGTCTTTATTTTTTCTGCTTTTTCTTTTAATTTTTTGAAAAAACTAGACTCTAATTTCCAAATAATTATCCCAATTAAAATTGTTAAAATAAGAGATATCCAAAACAACCATCTTTTTGTAATTATAATTATAAGCAAATCCACGGCCTTTTTTATAACACCGGATAAACCAACTAATGAAGAAATTATCATTGAAACCAATAAACCTGAAATCTTGCCATTAAAAACTCCTGAAGCAGGATAATAAATCATTACAACTAAAATTACCCAAATCATTAATGCAAAGATAAATGCCCAAGATAACCCATAATCTACTCCCAATATTATTTTGAATAAGGGATTTAGGGCTGTGAAAATTTTGTCTAAAATATTTATGGTGGGCCCTATTATGGGCTTGTTTTGAAGTATCTTTTTCCATTCCTTTTTTAAATATTCTCCAGAAGTCTGAGTTTGATTCTTAGCTTGTTCTATTATCTCCTCTGGATTTTGAGTGAGTTGGGGAGGCAATCCCGGAGGGGTTTCTTGTGCTTTAGTTAAGTTAGTTTGGAGTAGAGTTAGGGCTATTATATCCAAAAATAATAAGGAAATTAAAAGTAAACTCACATTTTTCATGTTAAAAAGAAGAAGAAAATCTTTAAAAATTTAATTAAAATTATTTTCCTCCATAAGAAGTTTCCACTTCTTCTTTTTGTAACTCATGGAGCAATCCCGCAGTTTTAGCTATTTGTTCTCCACTTTCTTCTATTGCTTCTAATTTTCCTTTAAATAACAATTTTCTTATTGGAGGTAAAAAAAAGAAAATAAACACACCTGCAATTATTGAAAGCAAATAAGGAATCATTTCTGTATTTAACCAGCTTCCGGTCTTAGCCCAATTATAGATATATAATGCAAAATAATATATTATAAAAAAAATCCACACAAGTTGAGCATAAAATAAGTTTTTCACCCTAATAGAAAAAATTAAAATTATAAGAAAGGGAACAACAGCCAATATCGCTGCTCCCATTGCTCCATATTCTGTTCTTATTGAATGAATAAATAAAGAGGGTGTCCATAAAAGCGCTAATGCAGTTATAACAACAGATATTAAAAAATTTAGTACTTTTTTTTCTTCTCCAAATATTAAAGGAACAATAGAATAAAGAAGTAAAAAAAGTAAGATAGCAAATAGACTTCTTGTTGCTATTTCTTTATCTCCAAAAAAAGGTCCAAGAATATTCTCTTGTATAAAATTTCTTACATTTTCCTCAAGCTGGGTTTGAGCACTTACAATACCAACCAAGAAAGAAACCATAAACAATCCTAAAATAATCAAAGCCAAAATTTTTCCTGCTTTTTTCATGTTCATTTTAAGATTTCTTGTTTTTTAAATATTTTGGTTTTTAATGAATATGTCAAAAAAATTATTTTTAAATTTTTATATCTGGAAAGATCATTTGGTATATTAATCCATTTTTAAAATCAACAGGATGGGCCAACATAAAATAAATTGGTGGCTACCTATCTTTAATCTTCTATCCCTTAACTTTTCTTGTCCACAAAATTCGGAAATATTTATAAATATAAATTC
>CAYZDX010000008.1:0-13789 GCA_964477565.1 Candidatus Woesearchaeota archaeon
AAAAGATTTCTTATTGGCAGGAACTGTATTAGTTATTGTGAGTGCATTAGGCGGACAAACATATCTTAGTTTAATACCTTATGTGGATGGAATGGTAAAAGCCTTAGTGGTGTTGTTTGTTCCAGCAACAATTGTAGTTGCCCTTAAAGCAGTATTTGCAATGGCCAAAAGATAAGCCCTATTTTAAATTTTTATTTTTATTTTTTTTGGAATTTTTGAATTTTATAAATTTAATTCTTATTTCCTAATTTTTAAAAACTAAATTTCAATTGCACCAAAGAAAAATGCCTCCTTTAAACAAAGGAGTTGCTAATTCCTAACTTTTAAGATAGGTTAGTCATTTTTTAAAATTCTATCATAATTTATAATCTTTTCAGAGTCAAATTCAATACCAGGACATGCTAGATTAATAAAAATATCGATGTCAAAATTTTCAAGCTCATTAAGATTTATATTATCAGAAAAAAATAAGTAAAATTTTTTATCCCTAAATTTTTTCTCTAACTTATTTTTTATCTCTACAGCTTTTTTATTTATCTGTCCACGCTTAATTGAAACAAGTAAACCAATTTTTTCAGAAGAATAAAATTTCAATAATTTGCCCCTTTCTAATTTCTCAATCTTTTTTACTTCCTCTTTAATGCTTTTTAATTCTTTAATTTCTCCTTCTTTAAAAGTAAAAATTTTTTTCTTCAACCCCCCACTTCTTTTTAAAATATTTATCAAGTGAAATTTTCCGCTTCCAATAAATAAAATAGGAGCCTTTGGTTTTATTTTTGAACATCCTAGAACTTGTTGAAATTCTACAACATCTGTCTCATCTTTAATTTTATCTCTGATTTTTTCAGCAAGATTTTTGTATTGTATTGTGTAAATTATATGCAATTTTTTTGGAAGTCTGCCTTCAATTTTTACATCTTTAAATTTTTTCCTCGCTTCTACAAAAAGAACTTTCATGAATAAAAAATATTTCTTTGCTTTATAATTTTATCTTTTTTACCCCATCAATAACCTTTTTAATATTCCTGTTTTAGCAATATTCTTTTATAAATCTTTTAAGAATTCCTTAAACTTAAAATGATTTTTCTTCTTTTTTCTCTTGTTTTTTAGGTTTATAGATTTCTGCAAAACTTGGAGTTACAATTATTATTGAGTCTCCAAATCCAGCAATTTCTCCTTCTAATGCATCTGCTGTTTTTTTAATCTTAGCTATAACTCTTTTCAATTCAATCATATCTTTTTTCTTTAAGTAACTTATATCTATCACTGCAATAGTATAACCTTCTCTTAATGCATTAAGAATTTCTGGGATATCATCAAATTTTTTCAAAACAAACGGACGGATAATAATCTTGTTTTTCTTAGCCTCTCCACCTAAATCAATTTCAACATACTCTGCTTCATTTTCTTTTTTAAATAATTTTTCAACACTATCTTTTAATTTATCTAACACCATAAAAAAATTAAATTGAAAGAGTTTATAAATATTTCTGTATTCTTGCTTTTTTTATTTTGATTTTAGAATAATCTTTATTCAATACAGTATATTGAATTTCTTAACATATTCTTAAAATTTTTTAAATAACAATCTTGCTGTCGTCATAATTCACTTAAATAATAATCGCCTCTGTCTTTCTTTCTTTGTCTTTTTCTTCTTCGTAATCTGTAACAAGGGCCTCAGTGGTTAAAACCAATCCAGCTATAGATGCTGCGTTTTGTAAAGAAGTTCTTACAACTTTCTTTGGGTCAATTACTCCTGCTTCAAACAAGTTTTCAAATTTGTCTGTTTTTGCATTATAACCATAATTTTTATCTTTTCCATTTATTTCTGAAATAATCTCTGCATCTTCTTTTCCAGCATTTTTTGCAATTTGTCTTAATGGCTCCTCTAAAACTTTCTTGATGATATTAATTCCAATTTTTTCTTCTTCCTTAACTTTTGAATTCTCTAAAATTTCTCTCGCCCTATATAAAGCAACCCCTCCACCAACCACCACCCCTTCTTCAACAGCAGCTTTTGTAGCATTTAATGCATCATCAATTCTCATTTTTTTCTCTTCAAGTTCTGTTTCTGTTTTTGCTCCAACTTTTATTACAGCAACTCCTCCACCAAGTTTTGCCAACCTCTTTCTTAACTCTTCTTTTTTATAATCTGAATCTTCATTTTTTATTTGATTTTCAATAACTTTTTTTCTTTCTTCTATTTTATCCTTTTCTCCTTTTCCTTCTACAATAATTGTTTTCTCGCTATCAACAACAATCCTTCTCGCTTCTCCTAACCATTCCTCATCAAATTCTTCAAGCTTCATCCCCTTTTCCTCGCTAACAACCTCGCCGCCAGTCAATATCGCAAGATCTTCTAAAATTTCTTTTTGCTCGTCTCCAAAACCAGGGGATTTGACTGCACAAGCTTTAACAGCCCCTTTCAATATGTTGATTATCAAACCAGCTTGCGCTTCTCCTTCTATATCTTCTGCAATAATAAGTATCGGCTTATTCTCTCCAGCACATTTTTCAAGAACCGGAATAATCTGCTTCATATTGCTAATTTTTTTATCAAAAATCAAAACATAACAATCCTCTAATTCACAAATCATTTTTTCATGGTCAGTAACCATATAAGGAGAAACAAAACCTTCATCAAATTGCATTCCTTCGACAACTTCTAATTCTGTTTCAATTCCTTTTCCATCTTCAACTGTAATAACTCCTTCATTTCCAACTTTTTCCATTGCTTCGGCAATTAAATTACCTATCTCTGGATCATTGTTTGCAGAAATTGTTGCAACCTGGGAAACCATTTCCTTGCCTTTAACTTGAATAGCTTCTTTTTCTAAATATCTTACAACTTCATTTACAGCTTTATCAATGCCTTTTTTTAAAGAAATAGGATTTGTTCCTGCAGTGATATTCTTAATTCCTTCTTTTATTATCGCTTGCCCCAATAAAACCGCTGTGGTTGTTCCGTCTCCAGAATCATCTTGGGTTTTGGAAGCTATTTCTTTTATTAATTTTGCTCCCATGTTTTCAAACTTGTCTATTAATTCAATTTCTTTTGCAATGGTCACTCCATCGTTGGTGATTGTTGGTGTTGAACTTTTGTCCAAAACAACATTTCTTCCTTTAGGACCCAAAGTTACTTTTACTGTATTTGCAACTTTATCTATACCTTTAAGTAAAGCTTGTCTTGCATCTTCTGAAAAAATGATTTGTTTTGCGTCTGCCATTTTAATCCTCTATTTTAGCTAAAACATCTTTAAAATCAATTATTAAATATTTCTCCCCTTCAAATTCAAATTCGTCTGAGCTATATCCCCCATATAATATTTTTTCTCCTTTTTTAAGGGGCAATTCTTTTCCATCTTTAAAATTTCCAACTTCTACTACAATAGCTTCTTTTTTTTCTTCTTTTGCTTCTTCAGGAATGTAAATACCTCCTGCTGTTTTTTCTTCAGCTTCAATAGGTTTAATCAATACCCTCTCTCCAATTGGTTTTATTTTCATTTTAAATATGTAAAAAAAATTTAATTTTAAATTAAAATAATCCTTACTCTATTCTTATTTCTCTCCCCTTTCCAACTCTTTTTGGGATTCTCAAGGTTAATATTCCATTTTTATAATTTGCTTTTATTTTTTCTGGCTCTGCATCACTTGGCGCCTCAAATTCCTCACGAAAACCAACATAACCTCCAACATATTCATATTTCTCTTTACTTTTCTTTTCTTTTTCTTTCTTCCTTTCTGCTTTAACTCTTATTTTTCTACCAACCACATTAATTTTTATATCTTTTTTTTCAACACCCGGCAGTTCTATTTCTGCAACATATTCTTTATCAGTCTCTTTAAAATTTGAAAATGCTTTTTTATATCCTCCAACTTCCTCGTCAAAAATTTTCGGTGTAAATTGAGCAATTTGTGAGAAAATATTATCAAGTCTTTTTTGTAATCTTCTCATTTCATCCAAGATATCCTCTTTCCATACCATTTTAAATAATTCTTATTTAGAATTTTCTAAATATAATATTGAGAGGTAGAATTTATAAAATTTTCGTTTTTATGGCGTTAGTTAAATCCTCAATAATTGCACTATTTCTTGTCTTGAAGTCATCTATGAGGTTATCATAACTTAATTTGTTTCTTCTTTAAGATATATAAGTTTATTAATTGATGTTGTGTGAAATCTTTTCTCAAGTATTTACTTGAATACTCTGGGAATAACTTAGAAATTTTCATAGCTACATCAATAAACTTTAAGTAGTTAGATTTCTCCATGTTCTTTGTCGTAAGACCCTCTTTCTTTCATAGAGTTAAAGAGGTTTAAATTTATTAAGAATTAAAGAGTTTGACTAAGTTGCCTTTACTTTTTTCCTGATTTTTGGATTTCTTCTCTTATCTCTTCACTTTTCTTTTCAAGAAGTTTCTCTTGTTTTTCAATAGAACTAATCCTTAGTTCTAAAAGTTTCTTTTTTTCTTCTAATTCTTTTAGAATATCCTCTTTATTGGCTTTAATCATTATTTGTCCGGTTATCTTGTAAATCTCATCTTCCTTAACTTTCTTAATTTCCTCAATTGCTGAAGAAGTTTCATTCAGTTCCACCTGAAAAGCTTGTTTTTGTAATAATAAACTTTGTAAATTCTGGCCTATAATATTTAATTCTTGAATCTTTTCTTGCGTTTCTTTTGAATTCATTCTGCTTTTACCTTTGTGATTGTATTTCTTGGTTTATAAAAAATCTTGCTATTACAATTAGGACAAGCAAACCTTTTCTCTAAAACTTTACTTGAAATTTTTTTACCACATTTAAAACATTTGTATGCCACCATTCTTGAAACAAATTTTTAGAGTATATAAATTTATTTATTCAACATAAAAAGTTCCAGAAGCAAACTTTTTACCACATTTTTTACATTCCCATATTCCTTTAGCTATTCTTTTTACTCCCTCTCTCTTACAAAAAGGACACTTCTGTTTTTTCTTTTGTTTTGCTTCTATTTTTAAGAGTCTTTTCTTTACTCTTGTTCCATATCCTACTCCAAATCTTCCTGCACTTTTGACTTTTTTTGTTCTCATTTTAACAAAGTGGGGCTGCCCGGATTTGAACCGGGGTCGTCGGCTCCCAAAGCCGAAAGGCTGCCAGGCTACCCCACAGCCCCTTTATTTATTCTCTTTTTTTGCCCCTCCTTCTTCTTTCTCAACTTCTACTTTTTTTGCTTCTTCTTTCTCTTTTTCAGCTTCTGCTTGCTTAAGTTTAGCTTCTTGCTTATTCTTTAATTCATTAAAGTAATTCTTTAGTCTTTCTAATTTTTCCTGACTTGGTTCTGTTTTTCCTTCTTCTATTTCTTTATCATATTTTCCAGATAAAATTTGTTGAGATACTTTTTTTGGCTCCTCATTTTCTATTAATACACCTAAACTTACACAAGAACCAACAACACTTCTAACAGCAGCTTTTAAATTTTTATCTAACATGTCTTTTTGCTTTGTTTTTGCTATTTTAATTACCTGCTCTATAGCTAAATTACCAACTTTTATGTTTTTATGATCTCCAGAACCTAATTCAATTCCAAGTTCTTTTTTAATTAATTCTGGGACAGGAGGACTATAAACTTTAATTTCAAATTCTTTTGTTTTAGCATCAACATCTAATTCTACAGGAACCTTTAATCCTTTAAAATTTTCAGTAGCTTTATTCACCTCTTGGATTATCTTTCCCATGTTTAAACCCAAAGGCCCAATTTTTTGAGCTACAGCTGGACCTGGTTGCATGTTTCCTCCCTCTACTAATAATTTTATTATCATCTTATTCTTTAACCTCTTCTTCTTTTTCTTCTCTTCTTAAAACTCTTAGATTATCAAGTTTTACAGTGACAGGAATTGGTATTGCTGCCTGCAGCAAGGTTACAACAGCTTCTCCTTTAGCCTTATCCACCCTCATTACTTTAGCTTTTTCTTTTTTAAATGGCTCTGATATTATCTCTACAATATCATTTTTCTCAATTTTAATTTCAGCTACTTTTGGCTCTAACATATTTTTAATTTCTTCATAGCTTATGGTCTTGCCAATTATTCCTTTTACATAAGGCAAATTAAATGCAGCTTCTTCTGCAACTTCTCTTTCTGGAGCCTCTAAAAAAATATAGCCTCTTAATCCTTTTGGTCTAGCCAAGGAATATACTGGCAAGTTTTTCTTTTTAACTTTATCTTCTATTAAATCTAAAGCTCTGTCTTCTTTATTTGTTGTGACTTTTATCACATATATCATTTGAAAACAACCTATGGTTTTTTCTATTTTCCATTTAATTTTTTATTTATTCTAATTGTCTTTTTATTTAACTTTATTTTACTTGTTTTTATTAAATTATTAATTCTTAAGCCCAACTACTCCTTAACTTTTAAAGAAGTAGTTAAGATTATTTAAAATTAGCTATTTATAAACCTTTGGTTTTTATTTGCTTTGTAGAAAGTAAATCGTGTTTGCCCTCGTAAACTTTTTAATTAATAGTTAAAATTTGATTTTTTAAGTTATTTTCGGAAACTTTATCTAATTTAGAAAGATTTCAGCAGAAACTTTCTACAAAGCAGTTTTTATTTAAAAATCTCCATAATAAGTGAGATAATAAATCCAATTAAGCCAATTACTAAAACACCAATTGCAGAAACCTTAGCAGTTGTTTTAAACTCTTCACTTGTAGGTTTTCTTAAAACATGCCATACCCTTACACACTTTGTTAAAAAACTTTTAATCTTTGTTATCATATTATAAAGAGAAAATAGGGATTTTTAAATGTTAAGATTATTGATTTACTAATCTAGCAATTGCTTCTAAACCCTTATATGACTTCCCCTTATATCTTGCTTCTGGTTTTTTTAAACCACCTGTTGAGCAGGGAATTATACTAACATATAAACCTGCCTCTCGTAAAAGTTGTTCTGCTTTTTTATCTTCTTCAGAAACAGAATGATTAATAAGTAAAGATACCCATTTCCTCTTTATTAGTTCGCCTAAGCTTTGTTTATTTTCTCCCCCCATTTTCATTCATAGAATTCTATTCCCAATTCATCAGACATATCTTGCCTTATCTTCTCTTCTTTTGTTACTTCATGTCCCAAAATCTGACTGCTCCTTACTCCTGTAACAATTAACATTACTCTTATTGCCTTTTCCATATCTTCTGAAATCTGTGCTCCCCATATTAATTTTGGTTCGCCCCCAAGTTTTTCTCCAATGTACTCGATAATACTCTTTGCTTCTTCTAAAGACATATCTGGGCCTCCGATAATATTAACAAGGGCTCCAGAAGCATTACTTACCTCGACATCAAGTAATGGATTGTTTAATGCTTTTTCTACTGCCTCTATTGCTCTTTGCTGACTATCACTTTCTCCCATGCCAATTAAAGAAACACCACCATTTAGCATAATTGTTTTTATATCTGCAAAATCTAAATTCACAAGACCCGCCTTTGTAACTAATTCAGTTATTCCTTTTACTGCATTGGTTAAAATTTCATCAGCAACCTTAAAAGCAGTATGTAAAGGCAATTCAGGAGCTAATTCAAGTAGTTTGTCATTAGGAATTACAATTAAAGTATCTACCACGCTTTCTAATCTTTCTAAACCATATTCAGCATTTTCTATTCTTTTCCTCCCTTCTATTGTAAAAGGCAAAGTAACAACACCAATAGTTAAAGCTCCTTGTTTTTTTGCAACCTCAGCTATTACAGGAGCAGCTCCAGTACCTGTTCCTCCCCCCAAACCACAAGTGATAAAGACCATATCTGCTCCAACCAACTTTTTCTTAATCTCATGCTCTGATTCTTTTGCAGATTCCTCTCCTATCTTAGGATTGCTTCCTGCTCCCAATCCATGAGTAAGCTCTTTTCCAATTAAAATTTTATAATCAGCATTTGTATAAAGTAAATCTTGAGCATCTGTATTTGCAGCAATCATTTCAGCTCCTTTAATTCCTATTTCCTTCATTCTAGAAATAGTATTCCCACCTCCCCCACCAACACCAATAACCTTAACTTTTGCTGACTGCTTTTTTAATAGTTCTTCAAGCTCTCTATCTATTTCATTAACATTTCCTGCATTAGGAACATCTGAAATTTCAAATCTCCCCTCGTGAGCAAATTCTGCCATAAAATTCTATAGTTTATGGATTTATAAATTTTTATATACTTCTTTGTTATCTTTTTAAAATAATGATAGATAAAATACTTATAGCTTAAAAATATATTTAATTTCTCACCACCTTAATCTCTACAAATTTCACATAAATCTATTTTTAACAAATTAAACTAATAAAGCGATGAAGTCGGCCCGCGCCCTTTTTTGTTCAGACAATACACTATTAATTCTCAGAAAACTAAAAATTTTTTAGGATACATAACAGCAAGTTAAGAAATTTTATCTATTTAGTATAAATTAGTTTTTCTCAGTTTTATTCTTCTCTCTTTTTTCCAATTTTTTAAATTCCAGATTCAAGTTAAGAATCTGTTTTAATTTTTCTTTCAAAATATTTATGATAGGGAAATTTTTAAGAGCTTCATCAATAACAACCTTCCTGTCTTCAATTTCAAAATTAAGCTCTCTGCTAAATAATGCTTTAATTAGTGCCTTAACTTTCTCATTCTCGTCTTCTATTTTTCTTTTAACATTAATTTCATAAACAACTTCTTTTCCAGCTAGAGGATTGTTAAAATCTACCCTAACTCTTCCACCATTATTTGATAAAATTTTTCCTAACATACCATCAAAAGAAAAAAACATCCCTTGTTGAGGTCTTACATTATGTTTATTAAAAACAGAGATTGGCATAACCTTAATCATTTCCTGCCTTCTCATTCCAAAAGCTTTTTCTGGCGGCAATTCAATAATATATTTTCCCATCTCTTTGCCAATTAAAAATTCATCTATTGCCTTTAAAATCATTCCTTCGCCTATACATATAATTCTTATTTTATTTCCTCCTACCCCTTTTTCTTTAGCTTTCTCTTCTATATTTGTATCAAATATTTCACCAGTATCTTTTACCTTTCCAATATAATCAATTTCAATAAAATCCTTTTTCTTAATTTTTTCTTGATTTTCTTTTTTATTCATGCTAACCCCACTACTTTTTGATTTAAAAGTTTAATTGTTTTTAAGAATCCCATTTATAATTTTTTAATAAATCTATTGCCTTTTCAACCATTAGCTTTATAAATTTAACCTCCTCTTTTCTTAATTCTTCTGTATTCTCAACAAGAAACTTCAAATATTTAGGATTTAAAATAAAAGCTTTGTCAGCTACCCGAAATATTTTTCCTTCTTTAGTTTTAGGATTTTTATCTGAAGAATGATTTAAAATACAATCTTTTAATTTTTCATTAATCTCAAAATTTTTTTCTAGAATTTTTAAAGAGTGTTTAGCATGTTCCTTATAACTTATTGCTTTGCCTATATCATGAACCCATCCAGCAATTCTTAATATTTCTTCATCTGCCTTGCCTTTTGATAAAGCAACTGCAGCTTCTCCAACACTCTCGCAATGCAAAAGGAAAAATTTTTTAAATTCTTCTTTTTCAATCTCCTCTTGCTTGCTCGCTATTATCTCGCCATATTTTTCAGCTAATTCCCTAGCTTTTTCTAAATTAATTTTTTCTTTTTCCATTTCAACCAATCTTTCTTCAGTAATTCCCATCTATAAGCATCAACTTTCTTATTTTTTATTCCCAACTTTTTATTATTTTTAATCAACTCTTCTTTTTCTATACCCACTTTTCTGAAACCAAATTTCTTGAAAAGTTTATTTGAAGGTTTATTCTCAACTATAGCTTCTCCATAAATTTTATTGAGTTTTAATGTATCAAACGCAAAATCTAAAATTCTCTTTTCTGCTTCACTTGCAAAACCCTTGCCTCTATATCTCTTGCCAATCCAGTAACCTATTCCCGCTTTTTTATTCTTTCTATCAATTTTATGCAAACCAATAGAACCAATAACTCCCTTATTTTTTAATTCAATAACAAAAGTATAATTTTTTCTTGGCTTTTCTTTTCTTTCTTTTTCAGCTATCTTTATCCACTTTTCCGCATGTTTTAATGTATAAGGATAAGGGATAGAAGCTGTAAAATAAAATATATCAGGATCATTTGCATTCTCAACTATCTCCTTTACATCTTTTATTTCCAGCTCCCTCAAAATTAATCTTTTTGTTATAAGTTTCATTCTTAATCATATTAAAATTTAATTATAAATCTAACGTTTTTTAACAAAACAAGAAAGATTTATAAACCAAATTTTTTTCTTTTGCTTATGGTTTTAAAATTAATTAATGCAACTGAGGCGAGAAATGGAACAGCAGTAATTATAAATAATGAGCCAAGTATTGTTAGGAGCGTTGATGTAAGCAAAACAGGAAAGCATGGGCATGCTAAAGTGAGATTGGAAGCAATTGGCATTTTTGACAATAAAAAGAAAATTATTGTCGTGCCAGGTCATGAAAGATTTGAAGTTCCAGAGATAAAAAAATTAAAAGGACAAATATTAAGTATCCAAGGAGAAAATGCCTCTATAATGGATTTAGAAACTTTTGAAACTTTTGATGTTTTAGTTCCAGAAAATTTGAGGGAAATTTTAAAAGAGAATGATAATGTAGAGTACTGGGATGTTGAGGGAAAGAGGATAATAAAAAGAAAATTATAAGATATCAACAGATTTAAAAACCCCTTATTTTTCTTATAAAAATGGCGACAAAAGTACCTGAAGCGCAAGCAAGACTTTTCAAAAATGTTTTTGTTTGCAAAAATTGTAAGGCTAAGATAAGAGCAGATCCAAAAAAAATCATAATTGGAAAAGTTAAATGTAGGAAGTGCGGAAAAAGGGAATTTAGGCAAATAAGGAAAAAATAAAAAGAGGATAAGATGAATTTTTATCTTTACGATTTAATATTTTTAGCAATTTTTGGGAGTTTTTTGACAGTTTTTTTGATTAAAAGAAGAAAAAAATTAGATAGGGAAGGCATTCTTATAATCTATCGGACGAGATTGGGTATAAAAGCAATAAACTATATTTCAAAAAAATTTAGAAAATTTATAGATAAATCAGAGTATATTGTTATTTTTGTTGGATATGCTTTAATGATTGTAATGTTTTATCTGCTTTTACAACTTCTTTATGTTTTCGCTTCATCACCACAATTTGTAAGGGCTATTAAAATGCCCCCGATTATGCCATTAGTTCCATACATCCCCTCGATATTTAAAATAGACTTCTTGCCTCCTTTTTATTTTACATACTGGATTGTTGTTTTAGCAATAACTGCTATGTCTCATGAATTTTTCCATGGAATCTTCGCAAGAAAATCAGGAGTTAATATCAAAAGTACTGGCTTCGCCTTTCTTGGACCCTTTGCAGGAGCTTTTGTTGAGCCTGATGAAAATAAAGTTAAGAAAACCCCTATAAAAAATCAACTTGCATTTCTTGCTGCAGGAAGTTTTGCAAATGTTCTTGTTGCTGGAATTTTTTTCATTGTTATTTGGATTTTTTTTACCTCCACCTTTATCCCTTCAGGAGTTATTTTTAATACATACTCTTTTAATATTGTTAATTTAAGTAGCATTAATTTAACAAATGAGAAGCTAGATTTTTCTGATAAAAATTTAACTTTGACAAAAGTTTTTGTTGGAAATAAAACATTCTACATAAATCAGAAAGAAATCGAGAATTTGAAAAATGAAACCTATCCTCACGGAATTGCAGAAAAAATAAAAAATTTTTTAGGTTTAAATCACACCTATACCGAAGAAAAAAAGGTTGTTGCTTTTGAAGATACTCCTGCTTTAAAAGCAAGACTCGAAGGGGTTATTATAGAAATTAATGGAAATAAAATAAAAAATTATGAGGATTTAGGAGATATTTTAGGAACTTTAAAGCCAGGACAAGAAATTGAAATTAAAACGCTTGTAGGAGAAGAAATTAAAACATATAATCTTATTTTAGGAGAAAGCCCAAATAATAAGAATAGAGTATATCTTGGAATTGCTTTGATAAATACCCAAGGTAAAACCCTTCTTTCTAAAATAAAAAATAAACTTGTTTTTTTCAAAGACCCAAATACTTATTATAAAGCTAAAAGATTTCCACAATTTACAATTTTCTTATACAATCTAATTTGGTGGTTAATTTTAATTAATATTAGCGTGGCTCTTTTCAATATGTTGCCTGTGGGAATTTTCGACGGAGGAAGAGTTTTTTTCCTTACAGTTAAGAAATTCACAAACGAGAAAAAAGCAAAAAAAGCTTATTTGGTAATGACCTACCTTATTCTTTTTATCTTCTTATTTTTGATGCTCCTATGGTTTTATCAAATTTTTTTATAATCAGAAAATATTTTAAGCCTCTTTTTTTCTTATTCCCATGATTCCAGAAAATATTAAAGAAAAACTAAAGAAACAGCATTACGCTTTAGTTGGAGAACATTCTGCTGTTCAAATATGCAGATGGACAAAAAAATCTCTTCGCAACGAGGGAGTTTGCTATAAAGAAAGGTTTTATGGTATTAAAAGCCATAGATGTTGTCAAATGTCTCCCTCAGTTATGTGGTGTCAAAATTTCTGTTTACATTGCTGGCGTCCTATTGAATTGACCCTTGGAATGAAAATTAAAAAAATAGACGAGCCAAAAGAGATTATTTCTGGGTGTGTGGAAGCTCAAAGAAAATTATTGAGTGGTTTTAAAGGATACGAGAAAGTTAATAAGAAAAAATTAAAAGAAGCTCAAAATCCGAACCAGTTTGCTATATCTCTTTCTGGAGAACCAACTATTTATCCAAAATTAGCAGAACTTATTAAAGAGCTGAGAAAACAAGGGAAAAGTAGTTTTCTTGTTACAAATGGATTATTGCCCTCTCGTCTAGCTGAATTAGAAAAAAAGAAAGCCCTTCCGACTCAGCTTTACATAAGCTTGAATACTCCGAATGAAAAACTCTACAAAAAATGGCATCGCTCGAAAGAAAAAAATGCATGGGAAAAATTTAACAAAAGTTTAGAAATCATGAAGGAATTAAAAGGAAAAACAAGAACTGTTATAAGAATAACTTTAGTTAAAGATTTAAACTTAAAAAAAGAATATGTTGAAGAATTCGCGAGAATGATTTTAAAAGCTTCCCCAGATTTTATTGAGGTGAAGGGATATATGTCAGTTGGTTATGCAAGAAAAAGATTGGGTTATGAGAGAATGCCTTCTCATAAAGAAATTAAAGAGTTTTCTAAACTGCTTTTGAGAGAACTGAAAGGATATAAATTTTTAGATGAACAAGTAATAAGCAGAGTTGTGTTGTTAGGTAAAGATAAAAGGAAAATGAAAATTAAGAAAAGCGAAATTTAGAATATTTTTCTCTCGCTAATTTTTCATCTTCGCTGTTTAAAAAGCTTGGAGAAAAGAATCTGTCATCTTCCAGACCTTCAGTAAAGTAAAGATCAATAAGTCTTCGCGCTTTTCTAAGAATAGGGTCTCTTGGACTGTTTTCCAAAAGAGAGATAAGTTCTGATTCATCGAGAATTCTGCCATCAGGCAGTGCTACTCTGTCAGGGATATATGGATTACCTTGCCAATCTTGTAGATAGACAAAACCCTCACTTTCAATTGAGTTAATCTCTTCTCGAATTCTGGAAATATAATCATTAAAACTTTCAGAATTATTGGTAGATCCCATTTTAATCCCCTATACACTACAAGTAAATAATCCCTTCTTTAGTCAAAGCAGTAAACCTCACTCCCACAGGAAGAGAAAGCAAAGCTGAA
>CAYZDX010000009.1:0-13591 GCA_964477565.1 Candidatus Woesearchaeota archaeon
ATGATTTAATGAAATTATGGTATAATGAAAAAGCAAGAAAACAAAGACAAAGTATTAAGAAAGGAGAATGTTATTGTCCTCTTGCAAGCGCTTCTTATACAAATCTCTCTCTTGATTTTAAATCTGTTTTTAAAATTTTACTCAATTTAATTAAATCAAAATTAAAATAAATTTTACAATAAAATGAAGAAAGTTTTGGTCATTGGAGCTACAGGTTTTATTGGAAAACATCTTGTTAAGAAGTTGGGGTCTAGAGGTTATAAAGTGGGGTGTTTAGTAAGAAGAAAAAGTAAAGAAAGAGATATAAGGTTCCTTAAAAATTTAGGAGCAGAAATTTTTTTTGGTGATTTAGAAAAACCAGAAACATTAAAAGGAATTTGTAAAGGAGATGAGATTATTTTTTATCTCGCTGGAGGAGGTAAAGTCGCTTCTTTGTCAAAAAAAGATTACGAAAATCTTTATAATTACAATATTAAAACATTAAAAAATTTTTTAGAAACAGCCAATTTCAAAAAAATAATTTTTTTCAGTTCAGTTTCAGCTATTGGAGCCCAAGTAAATAAAGTTATAGATGAAAAAACTAAAGAAAAGCCGATAATACCTCACGAAAAAATAAAATTTGAGGCAGAAAAAATAATAAAAAAATATTCTAAAAAAAAGAAATTTTCTTATGCAATTTTAAGGCCAAGCATAGTTTATGGAGAGTATTGTTTTGGTGACTCTTATGATTTTATAAAAATGATTTCAAGAGGTTTAATCTTTATACCAGGAAACGGCAAAAATATAACCCCATGGGTCTATGTTGGAAATGTTGTTAATTCTGCCATTATACTTGCAGAAAAAGCTAAGGATGAGGCATTTATCATTAACAATGAAGAGAGAGTTTCTTTTAATCAAATTATAAAAATTATTTCTAAATATCTGAAGAAAAAAATCTTTACTTTCCATGTTCCTCTTGTTTTTGTCAAGCCCTCTGTTTTTTTGTTAGAAAAAATTTTTCTTTTTTTTGGAAAAAGTCCTTTTTTAAATATGTATAGATTAAGGTCAATGACATCAAATCGCTTATATTCTATAGAAAAAATTAAAAATCTGGGATATAACCAAGAATATGGTTTTGAAGAAGGAATAAAAAGAACAATAAATTGGTATAAGGAAAATGGATATATTTGAATTTTATAATCTTGCTATGGAGGAGGGCGGAGGCTTTGGAATTTGGTATGAATATCTAGCCAAGTTAAGAATTTTTAAGTTTCTTAAAAATTTTAAAATTAAAGATGTTCTTGTTTTTGGATTGCCAGAAAAATATAGTTTGGGTTTGGATACTCTTTTTTTCTCAGATTTAAATCTCGAAGTAATTGATGAAAGAAAAGAAATCCTACAGAAATATGAAAAATTTGCTAAAAAATATAACAAAAAAGTTAAGATAAAAGTTGATAAGCTTAAAAATTTTAAAGCAAAGAAAAAATATGATTTAGTTTTAAGCACAGAAGTTATCCAAAACGATATCTCTTTAATTAAAAATATGAAAAAATTAGGAAAAATTCTTGCTATTTTTGTTCCTAATAAAAAATGTTATGCTCATCCTTATATAAGTAAATTAAATTCCCTTTCCCTTAATGAACTTTCAAAAATCGCAAAAAAAGAAAATTTAAAGATTATAAAAAAAGGTTATATTGATTGTCCTCCTTGGCCAGCAGGAGCTGAACTTGAAAAAAATGGGAAAGGAAAAAATGAAAGTTTTTTAATTTTTATTATTAAAAAAATATTAAAAAAGATAACCCCCTTGCTTGTGAAATTTGATAGTTTTTACCCTACACCAATAAAAGAACTAAACTCTCATATGGTTTATATTATCTTAAAAAATGAAACAATTTAGTGATTATGGCAAGAAAGTAGATAAAGAAGTAGAAAAACACATGAAAATTATAGTTGAAGAAATAAAAAAAGAAGTAAAAGATGTGGTTTCTGTTCTTGCTATCGGAGGTTTGGGAAGAGGAGAAGGCAGTTTTTTAATTGAAAAAGGAAAAGTAGTTCCTTTAAATGATTATGACATCTACCTAATAACAAAAAAACTAGTAAATTTTGAAAAATTAAAGAAAATTTCAGAAAAAGCAACAAAGAAAATAAAAAAAGACAGCAAGTTTTCATTCTCAAAAGCAAGCAGTAAGATGGAGTTTTATATTGATTTGAGAAATTTAACTTTTAATAATATAAAAAAAGTTCCAAGTATGGTTAAGTATTATGAAATTAAAAATTCTGCGAAGATAATTTATGGAAGAGATGTTAGGAAAGATATGCCAGAAATTTCTTTAAAAGAAATTCCACTTGAAGATGGATTAAGATTTTTAATAAACCGGGCATCTCTATTAATTGAAAGTTTTGATATTGATAATTTAAACTCAGAAGAAGCAAGAAAAACAATAAATTATTATATTATAAAAAATTATCTTACTTTTGCCGAAGCATTACTTTTACTTAATCAAAAATTCGTTTGTAGTTATAAAAAAAGAGCAGAAATTTTTGATAACTGTTTTAAAAAAGATTTTCCAGAACTTTATAAAAAAATTCCAAATCTTCCAGAGAAAATAAGAAAATTTACTGAACAAAAATTAAGGCCCCAAAAAAATTTCTTATTCCAAGACCCAACAAAAAATTGGTTAGAAGCAAGAAGAGATTTTTTAATAATAGCTAATTTTTATCTTGAAAAAGCTTTTGAATTAAAATCAAATACACCAATCGAACTTTCGAATTCATTAAAAAAATTAAATAATAAATTTTTAAGCAATTATATCAAAATTGAAATAAAAAGCAAATTTGGAATTTCATTTCCAAAATTCTTCACATTTATACTTTCTTTTCCTGGAAGAATTTATTTTAATTATCTTTATTTTAAAAGAAACCTATCATTAACAAAAGAAAAAAATTTTAAGATTCTTTTTTCTAATCAAGATATAAATTTGAGAATATACTCTCTAGCTCCTTTAGTTTTATTTTCCCTAAATAATAATCTGAAGATAAATAAAAAAATATTCGAATCAGCTAAAAAGAATATTTCAAATTTCAAAAAAAGAAAAATTGAAAATTGGAATCAATTAAGAGAACTTTATGCAGATATTTTCAGAATTTACCAATTTTTAAAAGCATAAAATGAAAACTCTAATAATAATGCTGGATGGTTTTAGAAAAGATTACATTAGTAAAGAAAGGACGCCCTTTCTATTCAGTTTATCAAAAAAATTTAATTTGGGGGATTTAGAACAGCCATTTGGTTTTACCAATATAACAGCTAGTTTTTTTACTTCAAATAATATAGGAAAACATAAGGTTTTTGCTTTATATAAAAAAAGAAAAGTTCCACTTAAAATAAATCCTTATTCCTTAATACCTAATAAAAATCCAATAAAAAATTATCTTTTTAATTTTATTCTCTATTTAACTGGAAAAAATATTTCTGCTCCCTGCATAAATCCTAATTTATTGAAGTATTTTGAACTTTCTTCTAAAGATTTTTTTTATATTAATGGAATCAAAAACTTTTTGACCAAAAAAAATTTTCTGATTTATGAATGGCCGTTTGTTTTTTATAATTTAGAAAAAGAAATTAAAAAGAAATTAGTTGTATTTGATAATGAGGAAAATGGAGTTAAAAGATTTATTAAACTTTCAAAAAAATTTAAAGATAAAAATTTCTTTTATTTTCATTTTTCAAGCACAGATTCTTTAGCTCACTCTTCTGGTATTGAAAGTAGGAAATTTAAAGAAAATTTGAAAAAAGTTGATTTACTTCTAAAAAAAATTTGTGATAATTTTAATTTGAAAAAAGATAAATTTGTTTTGTGGTCAGATCATGGGATGTTAGAAGTTAAAAAGTTTATTAATCTAAAAAAGAAATTGCCCAAATTTGGAGATGGCTATATTTATTTTTTAGATTCTACTCTAGCGAGGTTTTGGTTTTTTTCTGAAAAAAAGAAACAAGAAGTAGTTAGTATTTTAAAAAAAATAAAAGAAGGACATATTTTAACAGAAAAAGAAATTAAAAAATATCAATTAGAAAGTTTAAAAGAAGAATATGGGGAATTATTTTTTTTAGTTAACGACGGATTTTTAATTTTTCCGAATTTTTTTCAGGAAAAAAAACCTGCTAAGGCAATGCATGGTTATTCTTTAAAATCAAAAGAAGAAAAAGCCCTTTTCATATCCAATTTTATAAAACAAAAAAAATTAGAAGTTGTTGAATTATCTAAAAAAATAAATTCTGTAACTTAATAATATTTATAAAAACCTATTTTTAATTATAAAAATGTACTCATTAATCATTCCAATATACAATGAAGAAAGAATAATAAAGAGAACCCTCGAAACTTTAAGAGAATTTTTAAAAAAGCAAAAAGAAGAATGGGAAGTTATTTTAGTTAATGACGGCTCTACAGATAAAACTTTAGAAATATTGGAAAATTTCAAGCCTAGATTTTTTAAAATTATCTCTTATCCTAAAAATAGGGGAAAAGGTTACGCTATAAAAAAAGGAATTTTAGAGGCTAATGGAAATTTTATTGGATTTATTGATGCTGACCTTGCCTATTCTTTTGAAAATTTAAAACAGGCTTTTAAAGAGCTTAAAAATGCAAATATTGTAATAGGTTCAAGAAGTCTTGCTAAAATTAATAATGTAAGAACAAATCTCTTGAGAAAGATTTATGGAAGAATCTTTAATATTATGTCAAATCTAATCCTACAGATGAATTTTAAGGACACACAATGCGGTTTAAAAGTTTTCAGAAAAGAAGTTGCTAAAGAAATTTTTAAAATGCAGAGAGTTGAAAATTATGGCTTTGATACAGAAATTCTCTTTATAGCAAAAAAGAAAAATTATAGAATTAAAGAAATTCCTGCTTATCTCTCTCCTCACCACTCCTATAACAAATCAAAAGTTAATCTTATTTTAGATCCTATAAAAATGTTTCTTAGCTTAATTAAAATAAGAATAAATAATTTTTTAGGAGAGTATGAATAATAAAATGAGAAAAGAAAAAATATTAATTTTGAGTGTGATTAATAATAAGAAGATAGAGGAAATAAGAAAAGAATTATGTTTATTCTCTCATTCTTTTGCTGCATTACAATTTCCAACACACATCACATTAAGGAAACCCGTAAAAATCAACGAGAATAAAGAAAAGGAATCAATAGAAAATTTTAAAAAATTAATGAAAAATTTTTCTCAATTTGAAATAGAAACAGAAGATATTTTAACAAAAACTTATGAAGAAAAAGGCAAAACAAAATATACTGCAAGATATACTATAAAGAAAAATGAAAATTTAACTGAATTGCATAATCTATTAAATTCATATGACAAAAAACCAAAAGAAGATTTTAAAGCACATTTAACTCTTGTTTTTGGAGATTTAACCCCAACCAATTACAAAAAATTAACAAAATATATAGAAAAAAATAAAGAAAAATTTCCACTCCCTAAACTTAGGGTAGATAACATAACTCTTTTTAAAAGGATTAAAAATAAATGGAAAGAACTTTATAGATTTAATTTAAAATAATCTTTAACAATTTAAATAAGCAAGTTAATTTTTCAGATTAAAATAAATATATTTAGAAAATTAAAAATGAATAAAACAATCCTTCTAAGTTTTGATGTCGAAGAATTTGAAGTTCCAGAGGAATATGGAGAAAAAATAAATGAAAAAGAAAAAATTTTAGTTTCAAAAAAAGGGCTGGAGCTAATAAAAAATCTCTTAAAAAAATTAAATATTAAGGCAACATTTTTTGTTACAGCAAATTTTGCTTTAAATTGTAAAAAAGAGGTGAAGGAAATTAGTGAAGAAGGCCATGAAATTGGTTGTCATGGTTATTTTCATAAATCTGGGAATATAGGGGATATTAAAAAAGCAAAAAAAGAAATAGAGAAAATAATTAAAAAGAAAATCTATTGTATCAGAATTCCGAGACTAAAAAAAATAAATTTTAAAAAATTAAAAGAAATGGGCTTTTTATGTGACTCTTCTTTAAATCCCACTCTTTTGCCTGGAAGATATAATAATTTAAAATATCCAAGAACCATCTATAAGAAAGAATTAATTGAAATACCTTCCTCAACCCTCCCCCTCCTCCGCATCCCTCTTTTTTGGCTAAGTTTTAAAAATTTCCCTCTTTTTTTCATGAAAATTCTTTCAAAATTAACTTTAAATTATGATAAATATCTTAACATATTTTTTCATCCTTGGGAATTTTCTAATATAAAAGATTATAACATTCCTTTTTATATTAAAAGAAATTCTGGACAAAACATGTTAAAAAAATTAGAAAAATATCTCCTTTTTTTAAAAAAGCAAGGCGAATTCAAAACCTTTAGTGAATTTTTAAAGGAGAAAAATTATTTTAATCTTCAAATGTAAAAAAAATTCCTGCTAAAGAAGGCAGAATATTTATTATAATCGCCAACATCGACAAAGAAAATGTTTTTTCTGGAGCTATACCAAATAAAGAAAAAAGAGTTATTAAAGTAGCTTCTCTTGTACCTAGTCCGTTTATTGTTATAGGTATTAACGCAACTAAAGTTCCGATAGGCAGTATTGCAAGAAAATAAATAAAAGATAAATTGATCCCCAAAGATCTACCAATTATAAAAGTTATATAGTATGTGAAAATCCATGTTATTAAATTAAAAATGAAAAAAATGGGAAAGTATCTTTTTTTAGGTAAATTATCATAAAAAGAATTAAAACTCAATTTTGCTTTTTCTTTTAAATTTTTTGGAACCAGCTTTCGATAAAAAATCCCTAAAGAAAATTTCATCACTTTTTTGTTTAAGAATAAAAAACCTCCACAAACAAGAATTATGAAAAGAAAAATAAAAAAATTAAGAGGAATAAAAGAAAGTTCTTTTCTAAAAATAAAAGAAAAAAAGATGGCAAGAAAAAACACAGAAGAGACATCTAAAAATTTATCCAATATAAAATTTGTTATTCCTTTGCCTAAACTTCCATATCTTTTTAAATAATCTGCTCTTATTATATTCCCTATTTTTGAAGGGGTAATAAAACCATAAAAATTTCCAATAAGATTAATTTTAAAAGCTTCTTTAAACGGCACTTCAATTTTTTGTTTCCTTGCAATAACAAACCATTTAAAAGTTTGAAAGAAGAGGAATAAAGGTAAAAGACATATAGAAAGGAGAAGTAAAGAAAGATTTGTTTTTAATATAACATTAAAAATCCTTATTATATTAATTTTGATTAAGATATAAATAAATATTGCAATTCCAATAAAAGATAGGTATCTTCTCCAATTTTTCATTCTCTAACGCGGGATACTGACAGCTTCAGCTATCAGATGAATATTTAGCTTTAAATTTTTATTTAACATTTTTTGAACCTAAAAGGGACTTTAGCTTTATGAACTAAACCTTAATGCCCTCTTTATTTATCTTGGGGATATTAATTTTCTCTTTTATTTTACAATAATTAAAAAAATATCAAAAGTCCAAGTAGGATAATTAAGAGCTGAAATAACCATATTAATAAAACAACATCTTTTTCATAAGCTTTTCCTTTTATTTTTTTTAATATGGAAATTGCAAGATGATTTAAACTATAAATCCTTTTTTGTTTTAAATCCAAACTTCCATCTTTTTTTGGTTTTCCAAAACTCTGGATTTTTAGCTTGCCTCTTAATTTTAAAAAAGTTTCAATAATACAAGGTAGGAAAAAGAAGACAGCAATTTTCTCAAAATTTCCAAGGATAGCCATTATAGCTATTAATCCACCTACTGGATAAGTTAAAACATCTCCTGGAAAAATCTTGGCTGGGAATTTATTGTAATATAGGAATGCAATTAAAGCTACAATCATACATAAACCAATTAAAGCGAGCCAAGAAGAACCAGTTAAATATGCAACTAAACTTAATGCTCCAATTAATAAAATCCCTTGCCCTGCTTCTAAACCATTAAAACCAGCTAAAAAGTTAAAAGTTGTGGCAGCTCCAGTAATACCTAATGGAACCAAAACCAAAGGATAAAAAATTCCGAGATTAATTAATCCTAAAAAAGGTAAGCTTATTTCTGAATGTCCACTATTAATAACAATTAAAGGAATAGAAGCCAAGATACACATGACTAATCTAAATTTCTTACTCAACCCGCCACTCCACCACCCCAATAAATCATCTACTAATCCCACTACTGCTAAAATTAATATAGAGGTAGTTAAAGCAAAAATTTCAATAATATTTGATTGTGTTTTAAAATAAAATGTCTTTAAAAAAATATAAAATAAAATTCCTAAAATAAAACCTAAAATAACAATTAAACCTCCAGAACCTGCCACCTTAATTTTTTTATATTTATTTACATCTTCCCAAACCAAACCAATTTTTCTTGCTTTTTTAATCCATTTTGGCAGGGTTAAAAAAACTACAAAAAAACTTATTACTAAAGGGATTATTAATATAAGATTCATTTTATCTCTTGACTTTAAATTTATTTGATTATCCAAAAATATTTTTAGCAAGTCTTACATTCTTAGGATATCTTGTGTCAAGATATTCTTCTTTTAGTTTAATATCTTTAGGATAATTGATTTGCCAAATTTTTATTGGTCCTCTTATTCCTCTAAAATAAACAAAATCTCCAGAGGTTGCATTTTGCATTTTCAAATTTTCAACAACAAAATCATCTTCTTTATGTACTAGTTTAAAGTTCTCGCTTTCATTAAATAAATAAAGCTTAACCCACAAAGCTTCCATTGATTTTTCAGTTATAAAAAGAGCTTTTTTCTCATTTCTTATAAAAGCTCCTCCACTTGTTTGGACTACCTCAGGAATAAAATATAAGCAACCTCCATAACCTTCTTCAAATTCATATTTCTTTCCATTTTTATATATACATTTTAAAGGAATTCTATATTGCATGCCATTATAAATAAAAATAACATCTGGTTGTTTGAATGTGTTGTTTTCTTTTGGCAAGACAACTGCAACAATACTTGTTTTGAAAGCTGGAAAAAACTCTTTCCTACCACTAAAATTCCAGAAGAAATCTTTGTCTAAGAAAGTCCCTCCAACATAAAGATGAATTGTCCCGTTTTTTGTTTCTCTCATGTTTTTCTCGTCTTCACCCATAGTAATTATCTGACTGTACCTGTCATAATTTTCATCAGAGCCAATAGAAGAATAGGCAGGATATTTTCCTATATCTGTTGAATCAATTAAAAGATGGGTTGCGTTATGTGTGTAAAGAAATTCCAAAGCTTCTGTTTCATTTTGTGCTGTTAAAACATGCCTTCCTAATAAATGGTCCCAATAACTAATTGAATTTCCTCCATCAAGAACCGTAGCTCTATTACCAATACTTTGAATCCAGTAACCATAATCCCACCAGTGAGCAAAAACTGTTCCACCTTTAAATTTTTCATTTTCAATTATAGTTGGTTCTGTATTTTCTCTTACCCATGCCATTGCTTTTTGCCATTGTTGCGTATATGTAGAGGGAATCATTCCTAAAGCATTTGCTTTTATTGCTTGGTAATTATAATATACAGTAAATAAAAGCATAACTCCAACAATTACTGAAATTAAAATTAAAATACCTTGCCTGTCTCTCTTTACACTTTTTATTTTTTCAATTAATGATACAGTAAAATAACCTATAATTATACAAGAAGGAACAGCTAAACTCATAATCAATCTTATAGCACTTCTTGCCCCAATTATGCTGACAAGAAAAAAACTTAAAATAAATAAATATGGAAAATTCAAATTTTCAAGTCTTGCAAGTTCTTTTTGTTTATAATAAAAATAATAAATATAAACTCCAGAGATTAGTAATAGGAAAAAACTTCCAAAATATAAAAATTTGCTAATAAAATTTTCTCCATTTAATGTGCTTCCTGAGGAATACCTACTAAAAACCAAAGAAAATAAGAAGATAATAAATATTAAAGTAAAAATCAATTTCTTTTTCTTGTCTACATTCTTAACAATATCATAGAATAGTAGAATAGAGCCGATAAAAAAAAGCCAGAAGAACATAGGGAAGCCCCTAATTACAGGACCAAAACTTCCTTTCCAATCACTAAAATATGGCTGCCTGTTTTCTGCTACAGTGAAAGCAAGCCTATCATAATATGGTTGTTTTAACTGTAGATATATTTCTTTTATAAAATTAGGAAAAAAGTTTATTCCAAAAAACACTGAAGAAAAAATAAGCCCAATAATTAAAGTGAGTAAAATAACCAAAATTTTATCTGGAACCTTTTTTCTCAAGTCATTAACAAGTTTAATATCTTTTATCTTTGTATTGAAAATAATAAAATCAATAAATAAAAATGAAAAGACAACAAAGCTTAATCCTGTTGAAGAAGATTGTATTAATGTAGATAAATGGTATCTCTCAGAAAATAAAAGGACAATAATGAAAGAAGAAAAAAACCAGGCTGAGTAAGAGAAAAATTTTGTTTTATCAAACTTATCACAAACAAAAGCAATAAAAGAAAATACCGCTATTGTGGTGAAAATATAAATCCAACCACCCCAAATTAAACCCATTAAAGCAGTAGAAATGCCAGCAAGAAAACCAAGAAAAATCGCTTTTTTATTTTTTTCTTGCCATGACCAAATAAAAAAATAAAAAGCAAGGAACATAAATAAAAAACCAGTTGATTCTTTTTCAGGTATGCCTGCAACTGTCCTTGATAATAATGAAGGAGAAATTATTAAGAGTAATGTGGAAAGTAAAGCTATCCAATTTTTATATTTATTTTTTTCAAAAACTTTACTTACAAAAAGAAAAAAAGCTATTACAGTCAATAAAAACATAAAGGCGGGAAAAATAGTAGCTGAATAATTCACAGAGGTTTTTTTAAAAATATTAAGGAAATGATGGAAGTAGGCTATCATATATGGTAATAACTTTGTTTCTTTTGCAGTTTCGTAGCCAAGAGGAACATATCTCATAGCATCATGTTTCATTAAACTTCCATTCTCAACTATATATTTTGCATATCTCAAAAATAAGAATGGGTCTAAGTCAGGGCCTAAAGTGTAATCTCCAGTAGTTATATCTTTTAATTTAGGAACATTTATTGTTCTTATATGCCAAGCCAAAAATATAAGAAAAATCAAACCGAGAATGACAATTAAAAATTCTTTTTTAATCAAAAATTCTTTTAATTTTTTTTTCCTTTCTTCTATTAAATCCCTCTCTTCCATTTTTATTCTATATCTATTGAATCTACTAATTCTTCAGCTGTCTTTTCCTCTTCGACATTTTCACTAGAGCAATAAGGACACCTCTTTATTTTTTCAGATTTAAATCTATAGCCACAATTTGTACATATAAGAGTCACCATTTTATTTATTAAAAATTTACCTTATTTAAATTTACCTTTTTTATTCCAAAAAGAGGAATAAATTAAGATTAATCAAAATAATGCAGGTGTAATAAAAATTTCTATTAATGCTGCAATAAATAAAATTATAACTGCAAGGATAATAAGATTTAGCGCATCTTGAAGAATTGTCCAAAATTTTTCAGTTCTTGTATCATGTCTTATAATAGCTACTGAAACTATCCCTCCTGCCATTGCACCAATAAAATATGCAGCAATTTCAGGAATCCCATGAATCATATATCTTGCAATTCCTAAGAAAAGATTAGATAATGAGGCTCGAGAATAAATTCCTACAGCAGCTGCTATAACACTAGCGTTCCAAGCAAGAACAAAAATGGCGCCAGCTCCAAAAATTATAGAGAAAACAAGTGTAAAAATTAAGACATAAATATTGTTTGTAAATATCATAAAAACTCTTTCAGTTGCAGTTGAGTATCCAGTACTGACTAATTTCCCAGAAGATTTTACTCCATATTGTTCAACACACTCCTGAAAATTTGAAGGCCGATTTATTAAACAATAAGTTTCAATTTGAGCCCTGAAACTTTGGGGAGATGATAAAATAATATAAAAAAAAGAAAATGCCACAATAAAACCCATGAATAAAAAGAGTAAGGAAAACAACGCTTTTTCATGTTCTTTCAAAATTCTTAACATTCCCTCATATTCTATATCTTTTTCTTCTTCATCTTTTATTAAATAATACATAAAGGGGAGTGTGAACATAACTGAAAAAGTCACTACCAGGATACCAGAATATTTTGAGAGAACCACATCTCCAGAAAAAATCCATTGTACTAATCCTATAGATAAAGAAGCATAAATCAGGCCTACAAAAAACATTGTCCATGGCTCTCTTTCTGCCTTTCTTGGACTTAAAAGCATTTCTAACATAATTCTTAAAATTAGTTGGTGTATATAAAGTTTTTCTATCTTGTGGTTTTAAAAAGTTAGGGGAAAAGGTTCTATAGTTATTTTAGTAAAATTCTTTGAAAATAAGAGAAATTAAAGAAAAGTGAAAAATTAGAAAGACCAGCTAGCTTAAAGTATGAGGCAAGTTTACTAAAATTTCGCTTAATGGTTGTTAGCAGAAATAAGCAACGGGCCAATTTTACTTCAATTTTATTGGAAGTATTCAATAGTTTTAAATAATCCCAAATTTTAATTACAATATGGCTTATCCAATGTTTGCTTTATACGGAATTCACTTTCTTATAAATATCATAATTTTTATAACTGCTTTAACTACCGCAGTACTTCTTTTAAAAAAATCAGAAGACAAAAAGAAGTCATTTATTTATTCTTCTATTGTTGCAGGAGGTCTTTTGATTTTCTCTTGTATTGCTTTGTTAATTCCTGCTTTAGGTTGGGATAAGCCATATTTATCTTTTATAAGAACAATTTACTATTTTATTCCGATGTTTGCAATATTTTCTTTTGTATTTTATATGATACCTAAAACTGTTCTTAAATATGTTATTGGGATTATTTTCTTAATAATTGTAAACTTCCTAATTTATGTTTTTTTTATTAATTAAGCACGCCCACTTGCTTACTCTTTGCTAGCCATTCAGGATATTGCATTCTGGCTTGGTTTTTTCTACGAATGATTCTATGAATTGTTTTGAAAATTCTATTGCAAGCATAGTTGGTTCAAAATTGGTTGAAGGTTTTAGAGAGGGATATAATAATAAAGGATATAAAACATTAGATATAAATAATATTAAAGAACAAATTAAAAAGTTTATTAAAAATAAGGAGGCAATAATTAAAGATGACTGAAGAAAAAATGTTTTTCGAGAAAGAAGTGTTCTCTAAAAAAGATTACAAATTTACATTTGAAAAAGATGAAGAATTAATTGAAGAGATATTAAAACACAAGAAATCTGGGAAAGTTCTTGATTTAGGATGCGGAGAGGCCGGAACTTCATTATTTTTAGCTGAAAAAGGTTTCATAGTTACTTGTATAGATATTTCAAAAACCGCAATTAATAATATTAATAAAGAAGCGAAAAAAAGAAAGATAAAAATAAACGCTTTTGTAAAAGACCTAGAAAATTTTGAATTTAAAGAAAATTATGATATTATTATTGGAACTGGAATTTTTCATTTTATTCCTGAAAAAAAGACTTTAAAATTGATAAAAGATATTAAAAATCACACCTCAGAAGGGGGTTTAAACA